>CANPVW010000054.1 GCA_947581745.1 Candidatus Benthicola azotiphorus | reverse complement strand
GGGGCGGGATCGCCGGGGCACCCGGCGACGGCCACGAAGCAGTAGTGCCCGGTGGTGGGGGCCGAGTCCCACAGGATCGGGCCGGCCACGGCGAGCTCGCTGGCGTTCCCTTCGATCGGCGGAAACGCTGCCTCGCCGATTGCATTCCAGTCGGCGGGAGTGATGAGCAGGGCCGGCTCGCTCCACCACACCCTGGCCTTGGCGTCCGTGGCGGTCGCCGAGCCGAGGTTTCTCGCCCTGACATACACCCAGTTGTCGGCGCCGTGGACCGCGGTACTCCCCAGGTCGTCGCTCTCCTCGTTGCCGCTTCCCTCGCCGAAGTCCCCCTGGGCGTTCTGGGTCACGATGATGTCCGGACTCCGGCACACGACGCCCTCGGTGGGTGTCAGTCCCTCGTCTCCCAGGTAGTCCCGGACGTGAAGGTCGGGCGTCAGACCCAGCTTGGCCGCGCAGCGGGCGAGGTTGGGCACGTACTTGAGGGCGGCCACGTCCCCGATCCTGCCGTAGACCGGCGTGGGCGTATCAGCATAGGCGACGGTTCCGGCCGCCGGGTCCGGGCCCGGCTCGCGCAGCAGCGCCCGGATCTGCCACGGTGCCAGCCGCTCGTCGTCGTGCGTCTGCGCCCAGATGCCCTGCAGCACGAGAACCGTCCCGGCGATGATCGCGGACGCCGAACTCGTGCCGTTGAAACCGTGCCAGGGACCGGCCAGGAGGGAGTCGAGCGTGGTCACGCCGGTCCCCAGCCCGAAGCAGTCCACCCGGTCCCCGAAGTTGGACGAAGCACGCCGCTGGCGTCCTTCCCCGGCGCTCCCGGACACGAGCGTCTCGTCGTGCGCGCCGACGACGATGGCGCCCGAATCCCCCGAGCCCATCGGCTCCCACTGGATCGTGCCGTCGGCGTCGAAGCCCTTCAGGTCGACCGTGTTCAGGTCGACGCCACCGTTCCCTGCCAGCTCCACCACGACACGCCCGAGAGCGGTGGCCAGTCGGATGGCGTCGAAGTCGGCCGCCACGCGCTCGAGGGGCGTGTGCGAGGTACCCCACTCCTGCTCGATGAGGAGCACGTCTCCCGCACTCAGGTGCATCAGTGCGGCCGTGACGATCGCGTCCACCGTGTTGTACGTACCGTCCGCAAGAGCGGGCGAGACGAGGAAGACCTTGTTCAGGTCGGGTGCGATTCCGGCGATGTCCCCACCGCCGTGACCGGCGTACAGGATGCCGAGCACCGCCGTCCCGTGGCGTACCGCGGTGATCTCGCCATAACGCACCCCGAACACGTGATCGGCCTTGGCGGCCAGCTCGGCGTGGCCCTCGTCCCAGTCCTGCTCGAGGTCCGCGATCCGGAGCCCTCGGCCGGCCCCGCCGCCCGACAGCGCCGCCGGGCCGGCGAACCAGCCCTGATCCCAGGCCCACCTGGCGTTGACGCCGTCGGGACGGCCCTCGAGGTATGTCTGGACGTCGACCGACGTGACGGCGGGTCCGTACCCGGGCGCGCTGATCTCCTCCTCGTATGCGGAGACTCCGGGCAGGCGGTCCAGCGCACCGCGGAGGGCCCCGAACGAGACGTCCGATGAGTCCACTACGATCCGCCAGTAGGACAGCAGGCTGCGCCGCGGCGGGAAGGGCGAGCGCCGGGCCTCCGTTTCGGCGGCCTGCAGCTCGGCAGGCGAGAGGCTCCGGATCAGCCGCTCCGGCGTGACTCCCGCCTGGATCAGCAGATCGGCGAGGCCTGCATACTCCGGGGCGATCGCATCGAAGTCTCCCGTGTGCCGCTCTCCGGGTCCCGAGAGCCGCATGACGATGGATCGTCCGTGTCCGTGATGTCCGTTGGGAGACATGGCTCACCCCACCTTCCGGGTCACCGCAGGTACGCGCCTGTCACGAGGGGGGCGAGCCGCCGCCGGTCAGGCCCTCCAGGCGGCGTGCCAGGCTGTCAGCCAGGGCCTGGCGCCCCAGCGCCCGGGCCGCCTCGATCCTCACCGCGAGGCTGGCCGGACGGAACGCCAGGTAGATCACCGGATGCAGGTGATCCAGCTGGCTCGCCCAGCGCAGCGCAGCTTCGTGCTCGCCGCGGGCATCCAGGATCCGCGCGAGCGTCAGCCACTCGTAGGCGAGCACTTCCCACGGCCCCCATCGAAGCTCCGCCCGGTTGCCGGTCGGCACGAGCGCCTCGAACCGGCGGATCGCGTCCGTCGTGTCGCCTCGCACGAGGGAGAGGTGGGCCCGGAAGACGTCGGCGAACATGCGGTCCTGCCTGGCGCTGTCCGCGGCCACGCGTCGCTCGAACTCGCCGACGATCGCTGCCAGAGCCGAGGAATCCCGGAGCTGCGCAGCCCGAATCCCGGCCACCCAGACCATGGCGCTGGGCTGCCCCGCGTGGTCCGTCCCGATCTCTTCGACCAGGGCGTCCGCCTCGGCGCCGACGGCCGCCCCCGCGGCCGCATCCGCGGTGTAGAGGTAGTGGCTGCCGAGGTCCTCACGCGACGCCTCCAGCAGCGCGATGAGCTCGTCGTCCCGGCCCTGGCCGACCATGGCGCTCTGCCAGGTCAGCAACGCCCCCCAGCGCTCGTTCGCCGCCGCACTGTCGGAATGGAGGACGGCGGACAGAGCCCCGTCCGCACACGCCTTTCCGCCCCGATCCTGCTCCAGAATCAGGCCTGCCCGGAGCACGTCGAACGGCGCCCGCTCCGCTTCCCGGTTCCAGTCGAGGCTCCCGGGACCGTCGGCCAAACACCGCAGAATCAGTCCGCTGTACGCCACCAGCGTGCTGTCCGGCTCCACCTTCCGGAATCGATCCAGCATCTCTCGCGCCCGATCGAGGTGTCCTCCTTCCAACTCGATGCTCGCCAGGCGGTCGATCACCGGCCAGAAATCCGGCCGGCGCGAGCGGGTCTTCTCGTAGGCCTTCCGTCTCGCCTGAGCGTGCGTCCTCGGATCGTCCAGAAGATCCGCCACCGAATCCAGCATTTCGGGAAGCGGCACCAGCTCGTCGAACACCTGACCGAGGGCGAACCAGCCTTCGGCGTGCGCCGAGTCCACTTCCAGCGCCCGGACCAGAGAGACGATGGCGGGATCCGCTCGGCCCAGGGTGTAGTCGCGGATGCCTTCGGCGTACAGTCGGGCGCGCGGCGAGAGCGTGGAGCCGTGCCGCACGGCGATATCCGCCATTGCCTGTGCGTCCCCGATCCGGGTCAGCCACATCGCGGTCAACGCCCCGTCCACGGCCGCGATGGCCAGAGTGGAGTCGTTCTGCAGCGCCCGCTCGAAGTGACCGTACGCCTCTTCGAACCTGGACCTGCTGTAGGCGGACAGCCCGAGCCCCCAGTTGGCCAGCGCGGCCACATCGTGCTCCTGAAGATCACTCGGCGGCACGTCCTCGCCCACGAGAGCCGGTATGAGCTGGGCCACGGCTCGCAGGCCCAACGGAGTCATGGCCGCCGTCGCGACCGGAGCCGACGCCCCGGCCCGCTTGGCCGTTTGAGGCCCCTCCACCGAATGAAGACGGATGATGAGCGTGACCGAGTCGCCCGAGACCACCGCCTGGCCGTCGATGAAATGAGCGGCGCCCAGGCGCCGGGTGATCCGCTCCATGTCCTCCCGTGTCACGAGATCGGGGTCCCGACGCTGCTCCGGCGTCAGCCAGTCCCAGCCCTCCAGCCACCGGAGAGGCTCCGTGTCCTCCAGGGCGTAGCCAATGCTCGCCGCGATCCCGGGAGCGACTTCCCGGAATTGGCCGGTGGGCGACAGATCGTGCGGCGGAAACACCACGATCCGGTTCGGATCGAGTGGCGGCCCGCGCGGGATCAGCCAGGCGTAGACCGCTCCGATCGCGGCCAGGAAAGCCAGCGCCAGCGCTCCCGCGGCCCATGGATGGGACCTCAGCCGCCCGAACGGGGTGGCGGCGGGTTTTTCCGGCTCGCTGGCCGCACGCTCGAGATCCTTCAGCAGGGCGCGGACGTCGCCGTACCGACCGGCCGGGCTCTTGGCGAGGCAGCGGGCGATCACCCGGTCCACGGCCGAAGGCACGTCCGGCCGCACGATGCGAACGGAATGCGGGGTGTCCGACACGTGGCGGGCGATCACGGCATGCGCGGTCGGGCCCGAAAACGGGGGCTCCCCGACCAGCATCTCGTACAGCACGCAGCCGAGAGAGTAGATGTCGCTGCGGCCGTCGAGCCGCGCCTCCCCGGTCCCCTGCTCGGGACTCATATAGGCCGGCGTCCCGAGGATGATGCCGCTGGTGGTGAGCTGCTGGATCCCTTCCGCTTCCATCGGGTGAGCGACCCCGAAGTCGGCCAGCACGGCCTCGTCCTGCTCGAGCAGGATGTTCGCCGGCTTGAGGTCCCGGTGAACAACGCCCTGCTCGTGCGCGAAGATGAGGGCGCTGCCGATGTCCCTCGTGATCGCGAGGGCCCGATCGACCGGAAGCTGTCGTTCCCGCTCGAGCAGGTCACGCAGGGTCTCCCCCTTCATGAGCGGCATCACGTAGAACAGGTGCCCGTCGGCTTCACCCGAATCGAACAGGGGCAGGATGTGCGGGTGGGTCAGAGAGGCGGCGATCGCCACCTCACGGTGAAACCGATCCGCGCTGACGGCAGCTGAGAGATCCGGCTTCAGTACCTTGACCGCGACCGTGCGGTCGTGTTTCAGGTCGCGGGCCCTGAACACCACGGAGGTGCCTCCTCTGCCCACCTCGCCCTCGATGGCGTACCGGCCATCCAGCGCGGAGCGGAGCGTCGCCTCGAGGTCGACCATGGTGCTCTCCCGGGACGGGGGAGTCCTGCGTGTCGGGGCCGCTGGAGTTCAAGTCTTGTAAGGAGATACCGATCCCAAGCTAGGAGAATCGCGGATTCAGGTCAATCTGGATGAGCGCCCGGCGGCGCCCGCTCCGGGAGTTGGCGGCCGCTGAGCCGCCGCCTATACTGACGCGGATCGAACGAGGCCTGCCGAAGGCCGGTCCCCGACCGCAGAGGCCGCATGTCCCGTCTGACGCATCAGAGCTCGCTGTGGCAGGTCCTCGGCCTGTACGCCGGCGGCTCGTGGGTCGTTCTCCAGGTCGTCGATGTCCTCGCCCAGAACATCTCGCTTCCCCCGTGGGTGTTCACGCTCACCCTCGCGCTGCTCCTCATCGGGCTCCCGATCACCGCTGCGACCGCCTATTTCCAGGGCATCGGGCGGACGGCCTCACGGCATGCGGATGGGCGCGGGGCTGCGGCCGGAGAGGCGCACGCGACCCCTTCCCGCGGCCCGTTCACGTGGGGAAACGTGCTGAAGGCCGGAGTCGCGGCCCTCGCCGTGTGGGGCGTCGCGGTGACCGGCTGGATGGTGCTGAGCGCCCGCGAGACCGAGCACACGGAGTGGGACCTGGTGACCGGCCTCGACGAGATCCGTCGCCTGGTCGGCGAGTACGACTATCCCGGCGCGTATAGGGTGGCCGCGCAGCTGGACCGGGTGATCACGAACGACTCGGTGCGCGAGTCCATGTGGTCCGAGGTGTCGCGGAAGCTCACTCTGCAGACCGAGCCGCCGGGCGCGCTCGCCCTC
>CANPVW010000053.1 GCA_947581745.1 Candidatus Benthicola azotiphorus | reverse complement strand
AGCAGCACCTGCTCGTGCAGCACCTTGTTGTGCTTGAGGTTGTGGAGGAGCGCGGGCGGCGTCTCGCGAACCCCGGAGTGCATGTACACGGCGGTTCCGGGGACGCGGTGCACAGCGCTGCGCTCCATGTTCCGGACGAACAGATCCACCGGCAGACTCTGGCTCTTCATCCTCCGACCCACGACCAGGCGGCCGAGTCGCCACGTGGTCATGAGGACCAGCATGCCGCCGGCGACGAGGAGCGGGAACCAGCCGCCATGCGGGATCTTCGGCAGGTTGGCTCCCCAGAAGGCGAGGTCGATCGTCAGGAAGCCGATCACCATCGCCACTACCGTCCACTTCGGCCATCGGAAGCGCTGGACTGCCACGAACGCGAACAGAATCGTGGTGAAGACCATGATGGTGGTGATGGCAACGCCGTACGCGGCCGCCAGCCGACTGGACGAGCGGAAGCCGAACACGAGGCCGATCGCGGCCGTCATCAGCACCCAGTTGATGCCGGAGACGTAGATCTGGCCGATCTCTCTTTCGGACGTGTGCTGGATCCGCATGCGGGGCAGGTATCCCAGCTGCACCGCCTGTCGGGTAAGCGAGAATGCGCCCGAGATCACGGCCTGGGACGCGATCACGGTCGCGACGGTCGTCAGTCCGACGAGAGGCAACAGAGCCCAGCGCGGCGCCATGAGGTAGAACGGCTGTGTCAGAGTCTCGGGGTGGGCGATGACCATCGCCCCCTGCCCGTAATAGTTCAGCAGCAGGGCGGGCAGGACGACGGCGAACCAGGTGAGGCGGATCGGCCGGCGCCCGAAGTGTCCCATGTCGGCGTACAGCGCCTCGCCCCCCGTCACCACCAGGAAGACGCTGCCGAGGACCAGGAACCCGCGCACCCCGTTGCGCCCGAAGAACTCGAACCCATGCGCCGGGTTGAGGGCGATGAACACGGACGGGTTATCCGCGATGTGCTGCACGCCGAGGCCGGCGAGCACCAGGAACCAGACGAGGACGATCGGACCGAACAGCGTGCCGATCCTTGCCGTGCCGCGGCTCTGGATGGCGAACAGACCGAACAGGATCACGACCGTGATCGGGATCACGTACGGCGTGAACACCGGCGTCGCCACCTGAAGTCCCTCGACGGCGCTGAGCACGGAGATCGCGGGTGTGATCATGCTGTCGCCGTAGAGAAGCGCGGCGCCGAACAGTCCAGCGAGCACCAGCAACTTCCTGGCGCCCTTCGCCTCGCCGCCCGCCGGTGCCACGAGGGCCGTGAGGACCATGATCCCGCCTTCGCCATGGTTGTCGGCCCGCATCACTACTCCGAGGTACTTGACGGAAATGACGAGGATCAGGGACCACGTGATCAGGGACAGGATCCCCAGGACGTTGGCAGCGGAGCTGTCGATCCCGTGCGAGCCGTGCAGCGATTCGCGGAGCGCGTAGATCGGACTCGTCCCGATGTCCCCGTACACGACGCCGAGTGCGGCGAGAGACAGGAACGCCAGGTAGCGGCCGCGCGGCTCGCCGGGAGGATGAGCGCTCGCGGTATCAGGGCCGGAAGGTGTCGTTGCTTGGCTCACTCTGGAGGGGTTCCCCGATTGTTCTGGATCAACCGCCGGCCGATGAAATGACACCGCACCCGGAACGTCGCCGGGGCCCGTGAAGGCCCCGGCCGAGGTCTCGAAGTTGGCGGTTCGGCGGCCCTGACGCTAGCTCACTCGAGGCCTGCGCGGGAAGCGATCCAGTCGGCGATCACGTCCAGGGCCGCCGGTGACATCGTCTGTTCGATGCTCCCGTACTCGGCCGGGGAACCGGTCTCGGCCGTCTGGAACAGATGATTCAGGCCGGGCATGACCTCGGTCGTCACGTCGGCGTTGCCCCCCTCCCGGAGGGCCTGCTCGACGGCGCCCAGGTTCTCGACCGGCGGGACCTGCGTATCCTTTTCCCCGCTCAGGGCGAGGACGGGAACGTCCAGCTCGCGGAGCGCGGGAAGCGGGTCGTAGATCAGGAAGTACTTCATCCACGGACTCACGAGGGCCCGCACCTGGCCCTCCGCCGCCTGGCCCGTGACGCCCTCCGCGGCCAGAATCGCCCGGGCCTGCTCGGAGACCGCGCTGTCGCTCCCGGCGCTCGCGGCGACGTCCAGGAGTCGTATCTGGAGCTCGGAACGTCGCTCGACCGCCGTTTCGTCGAGTCCGGACGCACGGTTGATCGCCTTCGCCTGCATGATCAGCAGGTCCCGGCCGTTCACGCCCGTGCCGGCCAGGAGCACGACGAACGCGACGTCGCCGCTCCGATGGGCGACGATCGGCGCCACGATCGCTCCTTCGCTGTGGCCCAGCAGTCCGATGCGCGTCGGATCCACCTCGGGACGTGAGCGCAGGAACGAGACAGCTGCGAGGGCGTCGCTGCTGAAGTCCTGCGTGGTGGCCGTTCCGAAGTCCCCCGTCGACTCCCCGACGCCCCGATCGTCGTACCTCAGGACGGCGATTCCGCGCCGTGTGAGACGGTCGGCCAGCACGAGGAACGGTCGGTGGCCGAATACGGCCTCGTCCCTGTCCTGCGGCCCGGATCCCGTGATCAGGACCACCGCCGGGTGCGGCCCGTCGCGCTCCGGAATCGTCAGAGTGCCGGCGAGCCGGATCCCGGCTTCCGGGTTCTCGAACCCGACATCGATGGCCTCGTAGGGAAACGGCGGACGAGGCTCCTGCGGGCGCACCGGCGCGAGACTCCCGGCGTCCGTGCGTCGCAGTTGCAGGGGGAACGTCCCGCCTCCCTGGGTCCATTCTCCGGCGATCGCATCCCCGTCCTCCGACAGACGGCCCGTGTAGCGTCCGCCCAGTGAGGCGATCGCGAACACGACGGAGTCGGAGTCCTCTTCCACGGTCGAGAGGCGCAGGCCGTAGGCGCCCTGGTCCGGGCTGTCGAGAGTCCCGGCGAGCGTACCGGCTTCCGTGAGCTCGATGTGGAACACGATGCGCAGCTCCGTCCCCGGTACGCTCAGGGTTCCGAGCCAATCACCCGTCGATCCCGTCCTCTGCGGCGTGTCCTGTCCTCTGGCGAAGCCCGGTCCAACAAGGCCCAGTGCCGCGATGACCCCCGCCGCGCGTGCCATTCCCGCCGCTCGTTTCAAGGCGCCCCCGATGAAGTGCGAAGGGCGCGGCGACCGCGCCCCTCACGAGTTGCTCCGTCCTTGAGGCGAATCAATCGGCTATTCGGTGTCCTCGGCCGGCGCCAGGTCCAGCGCGAACTGCATTCCCGCCTGGTTGAACTGGCCGCTCAGGCCCCCCTCGTCGTTCAGGGTTCCGTCGTAACCGCCGCCGCCCGGGATCTCGCACCCCGAGATGTGCAGCTCCTTTCCGTCCACGCTGGTCTCCGTGCAGGCGATGCCCGCCGCTCCCTGTCCCGGCACGTCCAGGGTGGTGCTCAAGGCGCCGTCGTCTCCCGCGGCCACCTTGAAGATGAGCTCGATCTCGCGTCCGTCCGGAAGCGCCAGCACGCCGGCCCAGTCACCCGTGAACGTGGTTTCCTGCGCCACCAGATCGGGTGCAGGCATGAAGGCGGCCGTGCAGGCCAGGATCGACAGCACGGCCACGACTGTGCGTTTCATCAGCTCGACCATCGAACTCTCCCGTTCAGTTTGTGCCCATCGCGGGCGGTAATGCGATCTGGATCCCCGCGCTTCACGATTCCTTCTCGAGGTTCACGGCATCACCGTACGCCAGGATCTCCGAAGCCGATCCCATCACGTACGACGTGGCGAAACGGACGTTCACGATCGCGTCGGCCCCGATCTGCTCCGCCTCCTCCATCATCCGGTCGAGCGCTTGCTCTCTCGACTCCGCCATCATCTTCGTGTACTCCGTGACCTCTCCACCTACGATGTTCCGGAGGCCGGCCATGATGTCCCGCCCGATGTTCCGGGCCCGAATGGTGTTGCCCCGGACGAGCCCCAGGGTCCTGGTGATCCGGTGACCGGCTACGGTCGCCGAGGGGGTGATCATCATCGCTCGATCTCCTTGTATGGATCGGTTCTGCTCACGAAGATCCGATACCGTAGAACGGACACGAGGAGCATCACCAGGCCCACGATCAGGGCGAGGATGCTCCACTTCACGAACGTCGGCAGGTCCGCGTCCGCCATCAGGTCCTGGACGCCGGACCAGGCTCCCCAGGACCCGAGCACGATCGCGCCGATCGACACCAGAATCCAGGCAATACCTCGCTCGAACCGGCCGTAGACGCTGTTCCAGTAGCCGTCCCACATCTCCTGCGGCGGATTTCGAAGTTTCATGTTCCCCGTTACCTCCTTGAGCCTCGAGAAGCGGTCCCACTCTTCACGCAGCTCCGGATTGTCCAACAGCAGTCGCTCCAGCTCGACCTGCTCGCCGGGAGCCAACTCCCCGTCGAGCGCCTGCAACAGGAGCTCACGGCTCCGACTGATCGGGCCCGCTTCGTCTGTCATTCGAGCCCTTCCAGTTGGGCCGCGAGCTTGTGTCTCGCGGCGTAGAGTCGAGACATCACGGTCCCGATCGGCACATCCAGAAGCTCCGCGATCTCCCGATACTTGAGCCCCTCGAACTCCTTCAACACGAAGACCTCCCTCTGCGCCAGGGGCAGGTCTTCGATCGCTCTCTCGAGTTCGTCGCGCAGTTCATCCGTCGCTCTCACCCGTTCCGGATCGTCGACCGACGCTCGCACGGTGGCCTCGGCAACCAGCCAGCTTCCGGCCCGTTCCAGCTTCCTGCGCCGCGTGGAGGTGTCGCGCGTGAAGTTGTAGCACAGCCGACGGAGGATCTGGTACAGCCACGGGTAGAACGGGCGGTCCGGATCGAGACGGGCCCGAGCCTTGAACGCACGGGCAAAAGCCTCCTGCGAAAGATCCTCCGCATCCTGGGGCGACCCGACCATTCCGAGAGCGGCGTAGTAGCACCGCTGCATGTAGATGGCCACGAGGTCTCCGAACGCGGCAGTCTCTCCCGCCCGGGCTCTACGTACGAGGATGGCTTCGGCCGTGGGGCCATCATCTCGTTCGCGCTCCAGCTCCGTCCTCGTCCGGTTCACGGGCCGCCGATCGGCTCCCTTCCGCACACGTTTACCCGCTCGTGGCGACTTTATTCAGATCTCGCCGGGATCGCTCGTCTTCACAGCAGAAGACGGGCGGAACGACATTGTTGCAGGCGCTCACGCGTTCTCATGTACCCCTCCGAGGATCGGGGACGCGCATAACTGCATATCTTAACGCTCCGACTGGCGATGCGCGCCCGTCGGGGGCTGAACCGCCGCGAGGATACCAACGCTGGGAGGTTCAATGCCTGGATTCGGAACGTTTCGGCGAGCGTGGACAGGCGTGATCGCCGCGCTCGGCCTGCTTCTGACTGCGGGAGATGCTCAGGGCCAGCAGCCCCAGGCGCCCTGTGCCACGGAGGCGCATCACCAGTTCGATTTCTGGCTCGGCACCTGGGAGGTCACCAACTCGCAGGAGAAGGTGGTGGGCACGAGCCACATCTCCTCGATTCTGGACGGATGCGTCCTGCTCGAGGAATGGCAGAGCTCCGGTCCCTACTCCGGCAAGAGCCTCAACATTTACGATGCGGCCAACCACACTTGGCACCAGACCTGGGTCGACAACGGCGGTCTGCTGCTCGAGCTGGACGGCCAACTGGTGGACGGCAGGATGGTCCTGCAGGGACTCCGTCCGGGTGAGGATGGAACGGCCGTGTTGCATCGCATCACCTGGGAGCCGCTGCCGGACGGAGGTGTGCGTCAGACCTGGGACAGCTCGACGGACGATGGGCAGACCTGGACCACGAGGTTCGACGGACGCTACAAGCCGAAGCCGTGACCGTCCGCCGGGAAGCCGGCCGGGATCAGCGCAGCAGGAAGCCGCCGCGCAGCGGATCGTCCGGATCGATCAGAAACTCGTGGCGGCCCGTGACGTGCGCCGCTCCGGAGACCTCCGGCACGATGGCCGCGATGCCTCCCACCACGGTCTCGGCCACGACCGCGACCGTAAACGAAGTGCCGATGATGCTCTCGATGGAGATCCGCTGTCCGCGACCCAGCTCTCCGCGGCGATAGTGGATCGCCGCCCTCCCGCTGACCCCGGTCCCGGTCGGGCTCCGGTCGACTTCCCCGTCCGCGAACACGCAGACGTTTCGACTGTGTGCGCCGCCCTCGCCTCCCTGCACGAAGACGGTCCCGTACAGGAAGTTGAGGTCCTCGTCCCCGTCCGGATGGACGATCTCGTATTGCTCCATCACGGCCGACTTGACTCGCCGGCCCGCGTCGATGAGGCGGGGGCAGGCCGACGGCTCGACGGAGAGCCCGAGGTCCGCCGCGTCCACGTAGGCGTAGAACGCTCCGCCGAAGGCTATGTCGCACCGCACGGGACCGAATCCGGCCACATCTACTTCGAGATCCGGCTCGAGGACGAAGGACGGCACGTTCAGGAAGGACACGTGCTCCACGCGGCGCGCCTGATCGCCGACGCCCGGGTGGGCCGTCGCGGTCACGCGACCGGCGGGCGTGTCGATGCGGACGATTGATCGGCCCGTCCCATCCTGCCCCAGGCGCTCCGGGGCCAGCAGGCCCGACTCGAGTCCCACGGTCACCAGGGCGATGATCCCGTGCCCGCACATCGTGGAGAAGCCCTCGTTGTGCATGAACAGGACGCCGACGTCACCATCGGGCGTGGCGGGCCCCATCAGTATGCACCCGTACATGTCGGCGTGGCCCCGCGGCTCCCACATCAGGGCACGACGCAGGTCGTCGTGATGCTCCCGCGCGTATTGGCGCCTGGCGAGGATCGTATCGCCCGGAATCTCCGGCCACCCTGCGGTCACGACCCGCAACGGCTCGCCGGCCGCGTGCGCGTCGATCGTCGAGATACGGGTCCACCCGGCGGGAACCTCGAACCTGGCGTCCAACTCAGAGCTCCACGGTCCGGGCGAGGCCCATCTCTGCGGCCCGTCTGATGATGCGGGACGCGGCCACCACGTCCTGCACCGCGTGTCCGACGGACTTGAAGAACGTGATCTCGTCCAGGCGGGTCCGACCGGGGGCGAGGCCGGCCGCGACCCGGCCGATCTCCGTCCATTCGGCGGGGCGAGTGACGCCCGCGTCGACAGCGGCAACCAGCTCGCCCGCCTCCTCGAGCGCCGATGCGACCAGGTCCACGAAGACCGTCGCCCGTTCGACCGTGACGAGGTCGACCTCCCGTCGATCGAGGGTGAAGGTGCCGATCGCGTTCAGGTGGGAGCCGGGCGCCAGGGCCCGGCCGTCGAACACCGGCGTCGGCGAATTGGTGGCCGAGCTGATCACGTCCGCCCCCTCGACGGCGGCCTCGGCAGAGGCCGCGCCTTCGAGCCGAGC
>CANPVW010000052.1 GCA_947581745.1 Candidatus Benthicola azotiphorus | reverse complement strand
CGCCTTGGGGCCGCAGGCGGCCGTGAGTGCGAACAGGATCAGGCAGGCACGTTTCACGGTATCGGGCTCCCGCGTCGGCTGGGGGAACTGCGGGCTCTCGGTCCCCGGACCCCCCGGGTCCTCCGGAGCTCACTCGTCGAATTCTAAGAAGCGTCCACCGCGTGCGCGAGCGGCGGGGGCAAATGACGCTGGCCCGATCCACTCGCTCGCCCCATTATGGTCTCATGGCCGGGGGGCCGCGGAACCCCGCCCGGGAGTCCCCGGCGATCTCCTTTCACAGGGAGGCTGTCGTGAAGCCGGATCGCGCCCGCATCCTCGCCGAGGGCCTGATCACGGGCCTCATCGGGGGCCTGGTGGTCATCCTGTTCTACGGATTCCTCAACCTCGTGACCGACCGGTCCTTCTTCGCAACGGCAGCGCTCCTGGGCGCCGGTCTCGTCTCGACGGCCAGAGCCGGCGGAGCCGTAGGAGCGGTACTCGCCTTCAACGGGGTTCACGTGATCGCGTTTCTCGTGATCGGAGTGGCCGCCGCGTGGCTCGTCCTCTACACGGAGCGGCATCCCACCTTCGTCGTGCTCGCGCTGTTCGCGGGAGTTGCCGGGCTGTTCGTGGTGATGGCCGCCTTCCTGTCGTTCGCCGCCGACAGCGGAGTCCAGATCCCGATCGGCTCGGTGTTCGCGGCGAACCTGCTCGCGGGGGCGGCGATGGGCGCTTATCTGCTGAGAGCGCATCCCCGACTGTGGGCGGAGATCAGAGACCACCTCGACTCCGAAGAAGAGCATCCCGTGCCCCGTTAGATCGAGGAGACCCGAGGGTGAGGTTCGATGGTGTGACGGCTCACGCGACCCTCATGAGCAGTCTCACGTACGATCGGCGGGGCGACGTGGTGAAAGGAAACCGCGTGGACCGGCTGTGTCGCTGGCCGTTCCCGCCCGGTTACGCGGTGGCCCTGGCGTTGTCCGTCTACTTCTTCGTCAGGTGCTGAGCCGGTTCACTGGCGCAGCGGGGCGGACCCTGCAGCGGCGGCTCACGGGAGCGCCGGCACCCGGTGCGCCCGGTACAGGAAGGCCCTGACCGGTTCGTCGGGGTCGCTGGCGTATGGGATGTAGTTGCCCCGCAGAAGCTTCAGTTCGAACACGAGGCGCGAGAAGTCGCGCGCGTACTCGAGCACCCGCCCACCTCGCCCGTCCACGACGAGCCAATTCCCGTTCGGCAGGTGCTCGGCGCTCCCGAACGCGTCCGAGAAGAAGCCGAGCCGGCGGTCCAGCTCGACGCCCGCGTCCGGGTGAAACACGACGACGCCGGATTCCCCGCGCCGGACGCCGTTGTCGAACACGACGACGTGCTGTCCCGGTCCGAGATTCGCGTGATGCTGCTTGCCGAGCACGTCGTCCCCGCGTGTCCACCGGACCTCGCCGCTCGGGTAGTCGACTCGAACGAGCATGTCCAGATTGCGGGCCGAGAGAAGGATGTCGCCGTCCGGATACAGGTCCAGAGAATTGGAGTGCAGCCACTGCTCCCCCGGCAGCGCGACCGACCCGTCCACGGCGCCCAGCAGGTGGAGGTTGGCGCTCCATTGCCAGAGGATTTCTCCACTCGTCGTGACCTCGACGATCACGTCGTCGAAGACGCCCGACTCGACCTCGACCTTCGTCAACGCCATGTACGTCCCGCGTGACGTGGCGATCACGTCGTGATGCGCGGGACCCGGCAGCTGGTCTCGATAGACGGCGAACCGCCTCGTTCCGTCCGCGTCGAACGCCAGAATGCTGGAGCCCACGAGCCCGTAGACCCCCGCGCTGTCCTGCCTCACCATGCCGATGCGCCCCGGCATGTCCATGGTCCGCGCGACCTCGCAATTGCGCAGCCAGTAGAGGGTGGAGCCTTCGAGGGGGTACACGAGTGTGTAGCCGGGTGACATGTGCTCCGGTTCGCAGCGCTTCACCCAGAACACGCCATCGGCGACGATGGCGTCTTCCACCGGCGCCGTGATCACGACGTCCGAGCAGCTCAGGGGAGCCAGCGCGAGCAGGCATAGCCACCGGCGATGTAATCTCCACTCGCGCATCACCATCGCGTCACTCCCGCATGGGTCCAGGGCCGCTTCAGGTTCGCGTGCGAAGGCGCATCTCGAAAGGGGCGGCCGGCCGCCCCCTACTGAATAGACCATGCCTCCGTTTGGGAACTCTACCACCTCGCGCCCTGCCTACGGATGCCCGGTCGCAGTCAAGAGAGTCAAAGCGTTGCGCCCGGCGTGCCGCCGCAGGCATTCGAGCCCTGGCGAGACAACCGGGCGCCCGGAGCGCAAGCCGTCGAGGACGACGGCGGGTCTGCTCGATAGTCCTGTCTAGGAGGACGGATTGCTTCTGCACATCAATGTGACACTCCCGTCAGGAGAGAGAATTGCCCTGTAGTCACAGGTGCTGCCTCCGAAGTAGAAGGTGCACTCCATCGGTATATCGGTGCACCCTTTGAGGATCACGGTCCTCGGAGGCGGAGAAGGCTGCGTTCCCCGGCACCATATGGTCTGCTGGCCGCTGTTGGATACGGTCTCATGGCTCTGCCACGTGTAGCCGGCATCCGGCCCCACCCAGCACTGGAATCCTCGAGCCACACCAGCCGAGTTGTGAGTCCCCGATTCCGAGGCGCCATACTGCGCTTCTGCTGCCATCAAGATGGCAGACACATCGGAAGACGCAGAACGGTACGCAGCAGCTTCGGTTGGACCTGGCTGGTCGCAGCCGTAGGTCCATACCGCCACAAGTGGGAGCAACAGGAGTAGAAGCGCGAGTTTCCGCATGGCGCACCTCCAGCGACGCGGTGTTTCGAACGAGGCAGAGTCACGTCGGAGGGGTACGGCTTGGCTCGCCGAAGCGGGCACAATCTAACGGACATACCGGGATTGCGCAGCCGCCTTCCGCCGCGCGCAGCCTCCAGAACACGCGAGGCGTGGCGAGACAGGCGTGGGCTTCCGAGCCACCAGGATCAATCCTCCTGGCCGACGACCAAGTCCTCGAGCGGGAGAAGCGTCGCCGTTTCCCTTCGGCCGCTCGGACCTCGCGAGAATGGCTATGTTGTCCGTCAGACGCCGCCGCCGGTCCCTGAGCCCTTGAGGTCGTATGACCGGGGTGGGGATCGAACCCACGACCTACGGATTAAAAGTCCGTTGCTCTACCGACTGAGCTACCCGGTCTCGGCGCTCCCCAAGCCCGCAAGCGGCTAGGGACGACGGCCTCAAGATACACGCCAGGTGCCCCGCGGCCACTCCGAGCGAGCCACGTGAGACGCGGGACCTGCCACGTCGGGCCGATATTGCCTATCGTGGGAACTCTGGCGACTGAATTCCAATACGAGGAGGACTCGATGGCGAAGTACATGGTTGCGGGCTCGTACACCCCCGATGGCATCCCTGGCCTCCTCGAGGAAGGCGGAACGGGGCGCGTGAAGCGGGTCACGCGGATGATCGAGGCGCTCGGCGGCACCGTCGAGTCGTTCTACTACGGCTTCGGCGACCACGACGTCTATGTGATCGTCGATCTGCCCGACCACGAATCTGCGACGGCGATCAGCATGGCCGTGAACGCGACCGGCGCCGTGGTGCTCACCACGACCGTCCTGTTGACGCCCGAGCAGATGGATGCCGCGGCCCGAAAGGCCGTCGATTATCAAGCTCCCGGAGACTAGTCGCAGGGGCCGGATCGGACCGGCATCGGACTTCGGATGCCGGCCGATGCCGACCCGAACGAGTCCCTCAAGTCTCGCGGCTTCGATCTGGTGTCGAACGACTCACTGCGGGCGCTGATCACCAGGGTGTACGACCTGCGGTACGGAATGCTGGACCAGATGCAGGAGACGCAGCGAAGCGTGGTCCTCGAAGCCCTGCGGCCCTACTTCCTGGCCCATTTCAAGGACCTCAGGTTCAACCGGAGTGCGACTCCGCTGGACTATTCCTTCGTGGCATCGGATCCGACATTCCAGAATCTGCTGGACTACAGGCTCGAGGTGCTGGAGACCTCGGAGATTCCAACCACAGATCTCATTCTGGCCGACGTGGAGCGGTTGCTCGAAGCTCTGAACCGAGAACTGGGGACCGAGGCCAGCTCGCCCTCTTGACCCACCGGCTGCCGCCACCCACGGAACTGTCGGCCTTGGCAGGTCGGCTGTATGTTGTTTTCTTCGTCGAGGTTCGGGCTTTCCCTGTCACCCATGTCCCACCCGCAGCATGGGCCTTCGCAACACCAGATGTGAGGTAGCGTCAATGAGCAGTCGCACGCCGTGGTTCCAGGTAGTCTCCGCCGTCCTGATCGCCTCGATGTCACCGGCGATCGCGGCGGCCCAGCAAGCTCAGAAGGCCCCGGCCCCGGTACCGACGTTCGAGGACCGGGAGGTGCTTCCCATCAAGCCTCCCTACCTGGCCCCGATGACGGAGCTGGACGCGCGGGAAGTGGCGAATCCTCCCGTGTATCGGGCAGAGGCACCCGCGGGTGCGCCGAACGTCGTCGTGATTCTCGTCGACGATCTCGGGTTCGGCGGCACCAGCCACGCGGGAGGCCCCGTGCCGACGCCCACCTTCGACCGGCTGGCGGATGAGGGGCTGTTCTACAACCAGTTCCATACGACCGCCCTGTGCTCGCCGACTCGTCAGGCGCTGAAGACGGGCCGCAACCACCATTCGGCGGCGATGGGGAAGATCACCGAGATGGCGACGTCCTTCCCGGGCTACACGGGCGTGCTGCCGAGCGACGTGGCCTCGATCGGCAAGATGCTCGGCTACAACGGGTACAGCACGGCCGCGTTCGGGAAGTGGCACGAGACGGCGGTGTGGGAGATCAGCCCCTCGGGTCCGATGGGCCGCTGGCCCAACCTGCAGGGGTTCGACGAGTTCTACGGCTTCCTGGGCGGCGAGACGAACCAGTGGACGCCCACGATCTACCACAACCAGAACCGGGTCGAGACGCCGGACGACTCGACCTACCACTTCCTCACCGACATGACCACGAAGGCCATCGATTGGATCGGGTTCCAGCAGGCGCTGACCCCGGACAAGCCGTTCTTCGTCTACTTCGCGACCGGCGCGACCCACGCCCCGCACCACGTGCCGAAGTCGTACATCGAGAAGCAGAAGGGCCGGTTCGACCAGGGCTGGGACGCGCTGCGGCAGGAGATACTCAAGCGCCAGCTAGCGGGCGGCGTGGTCCCGAAGGGGACGAAGCTGGCCCCGAAGCCGGAGTGGATCAAGGACTGGAAGGACCTCAGTGCGGATGAGAAGAAGCTGTTCGCGCGGCAGGCGGAGGTGTTCGCGGCCTACATCGACATGACGGACACGGAGATCGGCCGCCTGGTGAAGGCGATCGAGGACATGGGTGAGCTGGACAACACGCTGATCTTCTACATCGCAGGCGACAACGGGACGAGCGCCGAGGGGGTGGCGAACGGGCTGTACAACGAGATGACCTACTTCAACGCGGAGCCGAGGGGCTCGGACGTCGAGTTCATGCTCCAGCACTACGACGAATGGGGCGGGCCGGAGACGTATCCCCACATGGCGGCCGGCTGGGCATTGGGATTCGACTCGCCGTTCATGTGGATGAAGCAGGTCGCCTCGGACTACGGCGGAACGCGGAATGGACTGGCCGTCCACTGGCCGGCCGGGATCAAGGCGAAGGGCGAGCTGAGGACCCAGTGGCACCACGTGATCGACGTCGTTCCGACGATCCTCGAGGTCGCCGGACTGCCGCAGCCGCGGGTGGTGGACGGAGTCCCGCAAAAACCCATCGAAGGCGTGAGCATGGCGTACAGCTTCGACGATGCGAACGCGCCGGACCGGCACACGATCCAGTACTTCGAGATGTTCGGGAACCGGGCGCTCTACAACGACGGCTGGTTGGCGCGCACGATCCACTCGGAGCCCTGGGCCGACCCCAAGAACCGCATCGCCGACGACACGTGGGAGCTGTACCACGCGGCCGAAGACTTCAGCCTCTCCACCGACGTGGCGAGCAAGTACCCGGAGAAGCTCGCGGAACTCCAGGACCGCTTCCTGGCCGAGGCGCTGAAGTATAACGTCCTCCCGATGGACGATCGGAGGATCGAGCTGGCCGACCCGAGCATCGCAGGGCGCCCCGACCTGATGTTCGGCCGGACGACCCTGACCCTGGGCGAGGGCATGGCCGGCCTGCTCGAGAACGACTTCATCAACACCAAGAACAGTTCGTACACGATCGAGGCCGAGATCGAGGCCGGCGCATCAGCGAACGGCGTGATCCTGGCGCAGGGAGGCCGCTTTGGGGGGTACAGCCTGTACGTGAAGGACGGCACGCCGATCTTCGCCTACAACTACCTGGGCCTCACCACGACCAAGGTGACAGGCAGCTCGAAGCTGCCGAGCGGGACCGCGAACGTGAAGGTGGACTTCGCCTACGACGGTGGTGGTCGGGGCAAGGGCGGTACCGTGACCCTGTCCGTCAACGGCGAGACAGTCGGCACGGGTCAAATCCCGAAGACGGAGCCCAACGTGTACTCGGCCGACGAGACGGCCGGCGTGGGGGTGGACATGGAGACGCCCGTGTCGGACGACTACACGCGCTCCAACAGCGAGTTCACGGGGAAGATCCACAAGGTGACGATCGCCCTGAAGGACGCCGCGAACTGACGCCCCGCGGTTCGGGATGGGTCCACGGGGGCCGGCGAGAGCCGGCCCCCGCCGCGTTTCGGGGAGACTTTCACAGCGAGCGGAGCGCCTCCAGCGTTTCCTGCGGTTCCGGCCTGGACATGTAGTCCGGATCCGCCTCCGCGTACCGGATGAGCCCCTCACGGTCGACGATGAACCGGGCCGGGATCGGGAGCATCCAGGTGTCGTCTCCGTTGTACTGCTCGAGGTCGATGTTCCAGCCCCGGTACATGTCCCGCATCGCTTCGGGAAGCGTCCACGTCAGTCCGTAGTCCTCCGCCACGGCGTTGCCCGGATCGTGCAGAACGTGGAATCGCAGGCCTTTCTCCGCGGCGAACTCGCGGCTGTGCCGGGCCGTCTGGGGCGAGATCGCCACCAGCTCCCCGCCTTCCGCTTTCACGTCGTCGTATGTCAGATTCAGAGCTTCCAGCTCCGCGTTGCAGTACGGTCACCAGCGACCGCGGTAGAAGGTGAGGATCACCGGGCCGCGCGCGATCAGAGCCCCGAGGGAGACGCGGGCTCCGTCCGCTGCCTCGAGCTCGAAGGCGGGCGCTCGCTCGCCGACACGCGCAACCCGGTTCTCGATCCCGGTCGCCCTGAGATCTTCGATGAATCCGTGCAGGGCCGCCGATGCTTCGGGCGCCTTCTTCGAGAGGCCGTCCCTGATCGCCTGAAGTCGTCCTTGCAGCGTCATCCGCTCCTCCGCCGTCGTTGGTGCCATTCGGCCGGCAACGCCCGGTTGCGCTCTCGCTCCTCTATCAGGCAGCGCTCGTGACACTGCAGACCCGCGCTCTCGGGGTATACGAGGGGGCACACCGGGACCCATTCGGTCGGCTGGCCGTCGGCCACCGGCTCGTGGCAGACCGGACAGGCTTCCAGCGTTTCGGCTGCTTCCACAATCGCCCCCGCTCGATTCGTGGCATCCACGTCGGTCGTGTCCGTGACACTCGTGCGCGTCCGCTCGGATTCGTGTAACCTCTAGCAGGTAAGCCCTCGCAGCAAGGAACTCGGAGCTATTCTGATGATTCGGCTGCCGATCGGATGCGCCACCCGCACGGCTGAGAACCTCCGGTGAGCCTCGCATCGCAGGATCTGCTTCGTGACATCCAGTCCGAGTGCCACGCGGCTGCCGGACGCATCTCCGGCCACGTTCGTCACACGCCGGTCGAGTATTCTCACGCCCTCAGCGAGGTGAGCGGGGCGGACGTGTGGCTGAAGCTGGAGAACCAGCAGAGCACGGGATCGTTCAAGCTCCGTGGAGCCACCAATTTCCTCCTCTCCCTCGGGCACGATTGCAGAGGTGTGGTCGCGGCCTCGTCCGGGAATCACGGGATGGCGGTGGCGCACGCAGCCCGGATCGCGCATCTCCAGGCCCTGATATTCGTTCCCGAGGTCGCATCCGCCGCGAAGCTCCGCGCGATCGAGGCGCTCGGAGCGGCTATCCGCCGCGTGGAGGGGGACCCGGTGCTGGCTGAAGCGGCGGCCCGGATACACGCATCGGAGGCCGGCCTGCCTTACCTGTCTCCGTACAACGATCCCCTGGTGGTGGCCGGACAGGGGACGATCGGCGTGGAAGTGGCAGCCGACCTCCACCGCACCGACGTGCTGTTCGCTTCGATGGGAGGCGGTGGTCTTGTCTCTGGCGCCGGCGGCTATCTCAAGGCGACGCGCGGCACGACAGTCGTGGCCTGCTCCCCGGTCAACTCGGCAGTGATGCACGAGTCGCTGCAGGCCGGTCGGGTCCTGGACCTTCCTTCCTTCCCCACCCTGTCGGATGGGACCGCGGGCGGCGTCGAGCCCGACTCGATCACCTTCGACCTGTGCCGGGAGGTCGTGGACGAATCCCTGACGGTGTCGGAGGACGAGATCCGGGTGGCGATGCGCCTGATTATCGGCCGCCACCACACGCTCATCGAGGGATCGGCGGCCGTCGCGGTCGCCGGGTTCCTGCAGACCGCGGACCGGTGGACCGGCAAGGAGGTCGTGATCGTCCTGTGCGGGGCGAACGTCGGGATAGGGGTGCTGAAGAAGGTCCTGTAGGTCAGCCCACCCGCACCGGCGTGTACCGGTAGCCGACCCAGCACCCGGCGATCGCCGCCAGGACCTGCACGAGCAGCGCGGCCGCCAGGCTGCGCCCGCCGAAGTACTCCCAGGCGCTTGCCCCGGTCGTGATTCCGCCGAAGACCAGGTTCAGGGCGAACCACGCCACGAACGTGAAGAGGGCCATGGCGGACCCGTGCAGGACGGGCGCCGCGGCAGCCTTGAAGCCGACGATGAAGCCGCCGACGAACCAGCCGATCGCGACGGCGATCACGAGCGCGACCGTCTCTGCGAGGCCTCCCCAGTGTGAGAATCCGGCCCCCGCAAGCAGGAGCAGGACGGTCGTGGCCACGGCCAGTCCAACGAACCAGCCGAAAGCCACCCAGGAGACCTGTACGTTGCGCAGGTGCTCGGAGTGCATGCTCAGACCTCCAGGGGAAGCTCGTGCTGGATGATCGGCGCCCAGGTGCAGCGGTGATGGGGAGTCGGGCCGTGCTCGCGGATCGCCGCGAGGTGCCGCCCCGTCCCATAGCCTTTGTTCTCGTCCCACCCGTAAGCCGGATATCGACTCGCCAGTCGCCCCATCAGGCAGTCGCGAACGGTCTTGGACAAGATGGAGGCGCAGGCGATGGAAAGCGACAGGCGATCGCCCTTGACGATCGGGGTGTGCTCCCCGAGCTCCGGAACCGCACGACCATCCACCAGGAGCAGTTCCGGCTCGAAGGGCAGCCGCCTGACCGCCCGGCGCATGGCGAGCGAGGTGGCCCGACGGATGTTGAGCCGCTCGATCTCGCGGGTCGATGCGGCAGCGATGGAAAACGCGAGGACCCGGTCCCGGATCACCCGGGCGAGCTCCTCGCGTTGCTTCCTGGTGAGGGCCTTGCTGTCGTACACGCCCTCGAGATTCTGACCTGGCTCGAGCGCCACCGCCGCCGCGACGACGGGCCCGGCCAGCGGACCGCAGCCCGCCTCGTCGACGCCCACCACACGTCTGAGACCCCGGCTCCAGGCCTCCCGTTCGTAGTCGGTGGGTGCCGTGCGAGCCATCGGCCCGCGGCTACTCGGCGGCCTTCCCGGTCTCGTCGGCCGTCCCGGCGGCTTCCATGACTTCAGGCGCCTCCGCCTCTTCCCCGGCGATCTCCGCTTCGACCAGGGCTGCGGCCTCGGCAGCGGCTGCGGCCTCCGCCTCGGCTTCCGCCTCGGCCTGTTCCGCGGCGGTTGCCGCCTCGGACTTCGGCGCGAGCCCGCCCTCCCACCAGCGACGCTCTCTCACGCGGGCCCGCTTGCCACTCCGCGCCCGCAGATAGTAGAGCTTCGCCCGACGCACGTGACCGCGACGGACCACGTCGATCCCTTCGATGGACGGGCTGTGCAACGGAAAGATGCGCTCGACGCCCACGCCGCCGGAGATCTTGCGGACCATGAAGGTCTCGCTCAGGCCGCCTCCCTTGCGGGCGATGCAGATGCCCTCGAACGCCTGGATCCGCTCCTTGGCGCCCTCGCTGACCCGCACGCGCACACGGAGCGTATCTCCCGGCGAGAACGCCGGCAGGTCCGTCCGCACCTGGGTCTTTTCGATTTCCGCAATTCTCGGATCCACGATCTCGCTCCTTCCAGGGTCGCCTCGAGCGACCGAATCTAATTCCGTCCCTGTCTATTTCCCAGCGAGAGCGGGCCCGGGGGGATCAGTTCCCCTCACGTTCCCAGATCTCGGGTCTTCTCTCCATCGTCAGGCGCTCCGCTTCGCGGCGGCGCCACTCCGCGATTCGCGCATGATCGCCCGATCGGAGTACCTCGGGGACTTCGCGTCCCCTGTATTCGGCCGGCCGCGTGTACACCGGCGGCGCGAGCAGTCCGTCGTAGAACGAGTCCTCCGCCGCCGACTCGTGGTCACTCAGGGCTCCGGGCAGGAGCCGGACGACCGCGTCCACCACGATGAGCGCCGCGGGCTCTCCGCCGGAGAGCACGTAATCGCCCACCGACAGCTCTTCGGATGCGAGCCCCTCCGCCACGCGCTCGTCCACGCCCTTGTAATGCCCGCACAGCAGCGTCAACTCGGGCTGCATCGCGAACCGCACCGCGGTATCGTGATCGAACAGCCTGCCCCGCGGACTCAGCAGGACGATCGGGCCCTGCGGCCTCATCTCGTCCAGCGCCTCGAAGAAGGGCTCGGGCTTCATCACCATGCCCGCGCCGCCTCCGTAGGGCTCGTCGTCCACCGTGCGGTGCCGGTCGTGGGTGAATCGGCGCAGGTCCACGACCCGGTAATCCACGAGTCCGGCGCCTGCCGCACGCCCGGGGATGCTGGTGACCAGCGGCACCTCGAAGAACTCCGGGAAGATCGTCACGACGTTGATCTTCACGCCGTCATACCTCCAGGAGCCCCGGCGGCGGATCGATGACGATCCTCCGCCCCGCCCGGTCCACCTCTATCACCAGTTGCCGGCCGAACGGAATCAGGATCTCCCGCTCGCCGGCCGACACCCCCAGCAGCACCTGCGCACCGGTCTCGTACGACGTCACGACTTCTCCGACCGGCCGTCCGTCCATCTGCACGACCTCGTATCCCACCAGCTCGTGCAGGAAGAACTCGTCTTCGTCCAGGTCCCGCAGCTGATCCAGCGGGACGCCCAGCTCCCGGCCCTGCAACGATTCCGCCGCGGAGCGGTCCCTGATCTCCCGGAACTTCAGGAGCAGGCCGCCCTTGTGGGCTCGGGCCTGCGTGAGAGTCAGACGATTCTCCCGTCCGCCGGGTGCGCCTCGAGCGCGGAACACGCGGTCGGGGGTGAAGACGGCGTCCGGATCGCCGGTCGACAGTTCGACGAGCACCTCCCCGTCCAGCCCGTGCGCCCTTCGAATCAGCCCTACGACGATCTCATCCATCGAACTGCGGTGCCGGGGGACTCTCGGTCCACCGGCCCCGACTCAGTCCTGTTTCTCGGCCTCTTCGTCGGAAGCCTCTTCGGCTACCGCGGCGATCTCTTCGGCCTCTTCCTCGACGGCTTCGGGAGCGGCTTCCTCGACGGACTCTTCAGCTTCGGCAGCGGCTTCGTCGACCGCTTCCGCCGCCTCCGCGGCCGTTTCTGCCGACGCCTCCGCGGTCTCGCCGGCCTCATCCACGGCTTCCTCGACGGCTTCCTCGGCTTCCGCCGCGGCCTTCGCCTCCTGTTCCGCCTGCTTCTCCGCCTCCCTGGCCGCCTGCTTCGCTTCCGCCTCGGCGGCCTGCTTCGCGGCCGCGACCTCGACCGCCCTCAGCTTCTGGGCCTCGGCGGCCACGGCCGCCCGGCGGGAGGTCTTCTGCTCCCCGGGCTGCGGACCGAGCGTCACGACCCTCTCGGCCAGGGAATCCGCCGTCTCGCCGGCCTGGAACTTCTGCCACACGCCGGTCTTCCGGAAGATCGAGATCACGGTGTGCGTGGGCTGCGCGCCCTCGTGGAGCCAGTTCAGGGACGCCGCGGCGTCCAGCCGAACGATGGAAGGCTTCGTCCTCGGGTTGTAGGTCCCGAGCGTCTCGATCGATGGACCATCGCGCTGCTCGTCCACGTCCGTCACGACGATGCGGAACGATGCCTGCTTTTTCCGGCCCGTGCGCTGCAGTCGAATGCTTGTCGCCACTGATCCTGTTCCTCTGGTTACGTCCGATCTGTCATGGACGGCGGGCCTCCGCTGGGAGCCGCCAGCCCTTCATTGAAGCAGCGAGCCTGGCTTCCCACCGGCCGCGAGACGCGGCGCTAGCTTGCCCATCTGCTTCATCATCTTCTTCATTTCCCTGAATTGCTTGAGCAGCCGGTTCACTTCGTGGACCGGCCGGCCCGAGCCGCGGGCCACCCTCGCCCGCCGCGATCCGTTCATGATCGACGGCTTCCGTCGCTCGGCCGGCGTCATGGAGAGAATGATCGCCTCCATGTGCTTGATGCGGCGGGGATCCAGATCGACCCCTTCCAGCATCTTCGGCTTCACGCCCGGTATCATCTTCAGCAGGCCCTCGATCGGGCCCATTTTCTGTATCTGCTTCGTCGCCTGGAGAAAGTCCTCCAGGTCGAACTCGCCACCGCCGAGCACCTTCTCTTCCAGCTGCTTTCCGGCCTCGACGTCGAACGTCTGCTGGGCCTTCTCCACCAGGCCCACGATGTCCCCCATCTGGAGGATACGTCCCGCCATGCGCTCTGGCTCGAACGCCGTCAGGTCGTCCAGGCGCTCGCCCATTCCGACGAACTTGACCGGAACGCCCAGCACCCCGTTGATCGAGAGAGCCGCTCCGCCCCGCGCGTCGCCGTCCATCTTCGTGAGGATCACGCCCGAGATCCCCACGGCTCCGTGGAAGCCCTCCGCGATCCGGACCGCCTCCTGCCCCGTCATCCCATCGGCGACAAGCAGGACCTCCTGGGGCCCGACGGCTTCTTTCAGCCGCTTCAGCTCGTCCATCAACTCCGTGTCCGCCTGCAGGCGCCCCGCCGTGTCCACGATCAGGTGCGTGGCTCCGGCGCGGCGCGCCGCATCGACGGCCCCCGCAGCGAGGGCGGCCATGTCCTTCTCGTCCGGCTCGTGCACGACCGGCACGTCGATCGATTCGGCCAGCGTCACCAGCTGTTCGCCGGCCGCCGGACGATACGGATCACAGGCGACGAGCCACGGCCGACGTCCCTGCCGGTCGAACCGCCGGGCCAGCTTTCCCGCGGTCGTCGTCTTGCCCGATCCCTGCAACCCGACGAGCAGGATCACGGTCGGCGGCACGGTCGCCTCCGCCAGCCCCGACGCGGCGCTCGCTCCTCCCAGCACCTCGATCAGCTCGTCGTGCACGATCTTGACGACCTGGTCCGCCGGGCGGACCGATTCCAGCACCTGCTCGCCGAGCGCGCGCTCTTCGACGCGCTTCAGAAAGTCCCGGGCGACGTGGAAGTTCACGTCCGCCTCGAGCAGGGCCCGACGCACTTCCCGGAGCCCTTCCCGGAGCATCGGCTGCGTGATGACGCCCCGCCCCTTGAGGCGCTTGAACACGTCATCCAGCCGATCGCCGAGCTGCTCGAACATCCCGTCCCGGTCCCTGCCCCGGCTCGTACCGCCCCAGGGCCGTCCGGGGCCCTTTCAACGCAAAAGACGCGACGCCGTGACTCGGTTCGCGTCTGCCGGCGCCGGCCCGCCCGGGCCAGCCCGAAATCGAGAGCCCCAAATTATAGCGAAAGCGGCGGGAGCGGGCAATCCGGGGCGTGG
>CANPVW010000051.1 GCA_947581745.1 Candidatus Benthicola azotiphorus | reverse complement strand
CGTGCTCCCGGAGCAGTCGGAGGAGCAGGATGTATCGGCCAAGAACCTGATCTTCTTCATCGTGCGACCCGATGGCTCGGTGGTCGTCAAGCGCGGCGAGAGCGAACAGGAGCAGGTCGTTCAGTACCGGCAGGTCGAGATCATCCTGAGGCAGGAGCTGGCGCAGAACCCCAACCTGATCGCGGCGGTCAAGACCGACCCGAACGCGGCGTACCGGCACATGGTCAACGTGCTGGACGAGGTCAAGAAGGCGGGAGCCGAACGGATCTCGCTCCAGATCCTGGAGGAATAGGGCATGGCGGCGAAAAAGGGATTCGAGCGTAAGTCGGGTGCGAGCAGCGACATCCCGTCTTCGTCGATGGCGGACATCGCGTTCCTGCTGTTGATCTTCTTCATGGTGTCGACCGTGTTCCGCAAGGAGAAGAAGCGGAACATCGAGTGGACGACCGCCGAGGCGACGGAGAAGATCGACGAGAAGCGGAAGAACATCCTGCACATCTGGGTCGAGGCGGACGGAACGGTCTACATGAACGACCAGATCATTCCGTACGAGAACATCGCGGATGTAGTGCGTCCGATCTACGCCGAGAACCGGGAACTGGTGGTGGCGATCCGTGGCGACAGGGACGTGCCGTACAGCCAGATCAACACGATCACGGAGCAGCTCCAGGCGTCGGGTGCCGTCCGTGTGACTTTTGCGACGCGAGTCGAGCAGCGGGTCCAGAGGGCCAGGAGGTAGTCCCGTGAATCCTCATGATGAGCAGAAGATCACGAGCCGGGACGAGGTTCGGAAGGCAAGGGAAGCGAAGCGCGCGAGCGCGGCCGCCTTCCTCCCCGCCAACGACCGCTTCAAGCAGAGCTACGCTTCCCTCACGTACCTCTGCGTGATCGTCGCCACCGTGGCGCATTTCGCGATCTTCGAGTTCTTCCCGAAGCTGGAGGCGGCGGATCTCGGCGTGGTGAGCGACGAGCTTTCGGCCATCGAGCTTCCGCCCGAGGTGAAGATCCCTCCGCCTCCCGAGCAAATCGCCCGTCCGGCGACGCCCCGGGTGGCGGCTGCCGAGGTGAGTGAAGACATCACGATCGCGCCGACGACGTTCGAAGACAACCCGGTCGAGAACCTCCCGCCGCCGCCGCCGGGCCAGGACCCGTCCGCCACTCCGTCCTACATCGCGCGCGACGTGGAGCCGCGGCTGATGAACGGCAGGGAGATCCGGCAGCTCCTGGAGCGACTGTATCCCCCGATGCTGAAGGAAGCGGGAATCGGGGGCCGGGTCCTGCTGTGGGTGTTCGTGGATGAGCGGGGGCGCGCCTCGAGGTCGCAGGTCAACACGTCCAGCGGCTATCCGGCTCTGGACAAGGCGGCGGAACAGATCGTGGAGCAGATGGAGTTTTCCCCGGCGATGAACCGCGACAAGCCGGTCGGAGTGTGGATCGCGCAGCCGATCGACTTCAGCGTCACGAAATAGGGCACGGTCTCGCCTTCCGTGAGGCGTTGAGCCGCTCGCCCTCCGGCGAGCGGCTCTTTGCATTCACGGGCGGCCGGAGGCCCGCCACGGCGAATCCGTTGCCCGTCCCCGCGGCCTGCGGTACACTCTCCGCCGTGAACGAACAGCAGATCCGCGAAAGGGCGCTCGAGGTTCGGGAAGCCATCGCGCGCGCGGCCGCTCGATCGGGCCGTTCGCCGAGCGATGTGACCGTGCTTCCGATCACCAAGGGACACCCGGTGGCGGTCGTGCGGGGAGTCGCTGCCGCCGGCTTCGGGGCGGTGGGCGAGAACCGCGTGGCGGAGGTCGAGGCCAAACAGGCGGAGCTCGGTAAGGCGGGGCTCCGATGGCACATGGTAGGCCACCTGCAGCGCAACAAGGCTGGTCGAGCCGTTCGCGTGTTCGACGTGGTGGAGTCCGTCGATTCGGTCCGGCTCGGGCAGCGTCTGCAGCTCGAGGCAGAGAGAGCCGGCGGTAATCCGATCCCGGTTCTCGTGCAGGTGAACGCCGGGGCCGAGGACCAGAAGAGCGGGGTCGAGCCGGCGGAGGTGGTGGATGTGTTGGGCGAGCTGCTGGATCACAGACTGCTCGGGGTGGAAGGGTTGATGACGATGGCGCCCTTCACATCCGACGAGCGAGTGTTGAGGCGCACGTTCCAGGTCGCGCGAGAATGCCTGGAGCGCTGCAGGGCCGAGCTGTCGGGATTCGAGGGACGCACGCTGTCGATGGGCATGAGCAACGACTTCGAGATCGCCGTCGAGGAGGGCAGCACGGAGGTCCGCCTCGGGACGGTGCTGCTGGGACAGAGACCGGAGGGACGATGGACCTGACCCCACTGGATGTGAGGAAGAAGAAGGACGATCTGCGCCGCACGGTGCGCGGTTACGATCCGGCCCAGGTGGATACGTTCCTGGACCTGGTCGCGGACCGCCTGGACGTGCTCGTTCAGGAGCAGGTGCGGATGAAGGAACAGGTGGTCCAGCTGCGGGAGCGCCTGACGGGTTTCGAGGATAAGGAGCGCGCGCTGAACGAAGCGCTGATCGCAGCGCAGGAGTTGCGGGAAGAAGCGCGAATGCAGGCCGAAAAGCAGGCGGGTTTCAAGCTCCAGGAGGCCGACCAGCGGGCTGAGAAGGTACTGAGCGACGCGCGCCGTGCGGCGGAGGACTCGGAGCGTGCCCTTTCGGATCTCCACGCGCGTCGGGCCAGCTTCCTGCGCGGGATGCGATCACTTCTCGATCGCTTCCTGGCGGAGGTAGCCTACGAGGAGGCGCGCCTCGAGGGGGCCGGCGGCCTCGAGCCCGTGCAAGCCGAGGCTTCTGATGACGAAGCCGACGAGGACGAGGAGGTCCGCCAGTGACCACCGCGCCCGGAGCGACCACGCGCACGTCGCGATCCCGGTCTCCATGAGCTACCGCACGCTTCCGGAGAGCCTGATCGAGCTGGAAGAGGCGATCCTCGCGACCTGGGAGACGGAGGACACGTTTCATCGAGGCCTGCGTCTGCGCCGCGCGTCGCCCGAGTTCGTGTTCTACGAAGGCCCGCCGACGGCGAACGGCAAGCCGGGCGTCCATCACATCCTGGCGCGGACCATCAAGGACACGGTTGCCCGATACCGGGCGATGACCGGGTGGCACGTCACACGACTGGCCGGGTGGGACACGCATGGCCTGCCGGTGGAGATCGAGGCGGAGAAGCAGCTCGGAATCTCGGGAAAGCCGGAGATCGAGCGTCTGGGCATAGCCAGGTTCAACCAGGTGTGCCGCGAGAACCTCTTCACGTACAAGGAGGACTGGGAGCGTCTCTCGCGCCGCATCGGATACTGGCTCGACTACGAGAACGCGTACGTCACCTGCACGCCGGAGTACATCGAGTCAGTGTGGTGGGCGCTGGCGGAAATTCACCGCAAGGGCCTGCTCTACAAGGGCTACAAGGTCCTGCCGTACTGCCCGCGCTGCGGCACCGGGCTGTCGAGCCACGAGGTAGCGCAGGGCTACCGGCTGGTGTCGGAGCCATCGGTCTACGTGAAGTTCCGGCTGGAGGATGATCCTGCCGGCGCTTCGATACTGAGCTGGACGACTACCCCCTGGACGCTGCCGGGAAATGTCGCGCTGGCGGTGGGGGAGGAGATCGACTACCTGCGTGTTCGAATCGGCGAGCCGCGGGAGGACGAGAGCTTCCCCGGGGGCGCGAGTCCGGGAGAGGAACTGATCGTCGCCTCGCCCCTGGCGGAGGACGTCCTTCGCCACCCCTACGACGTCGTCGAGGTCCTCTCCGGGGCCGATCTGGTGGGCCGTCGATACCGACCGCTGTTTCCGGGAGCCGTCGACGCGGATGGACATCCCGCCGTCTGGACGGTTCTCGCCGCGGAATTCGTGACGACCGATGAGGGTACGGGTGTCGTGCACACGGCCGTGATGTACGGTGAGGACGACTTCGAGCTCGGAGCCAGGGAAGGCCTGCCGATGCAGCACACGGTGGACCCGGACGGTCGCTTCGTCGACAGGGTGCCCGAGGGTCTGGCCGGTCGCCTGGTCAAGGACCCGGATACGGACGACGCGATCATCGGAAGTCTCGCCGACCGGGATCTCCTGTATCGTCGCCAGATGTACGAGCACAGCTACCCGCATTGCTGGCGATGCGACAGCGCTCTGCTCTACATGGCGCGTGATTCGTGGTATATCCGTACGACCGCGGTACGCGACAGGCTCCTCGAGAACAACGCCTCCGTCGACTGGCAGCCGCCGGAGATCGGCTCCGGCAGGATGGGCGAATGGCTCGCCGGAAATGTCGACTGGGCGATCTCGCGCGATCGTTACTGGGGCACGCCGCTCCCGATCTGGACATGCGACTCGGATCCGGCGCATCTCCAGGTGATCGGTTCGCTGGCCGAGCTTGCAGGCCTGGCGGGCGGACTGCCCGATCCGTTCGATCCACATCGCCCGGAGATCGATCAGCCGTCGTGGTCCTGCACGGAAGCAGGTTGTGACGGTACGCTCCACCGGGTTCCGCAAGTGATGGATGCCTGGTTCGACTCAGGCTCGATGCCGTTCGCGCAGTGGCACTACCCGTTCGACAACACGGAGTCCTTCGAGACCCACTTTCCGGCCCACTTCATCGCCGAAGGGCTGGACCAGACGCGCGGCTGGTTCTATTCGCTCCTGGCGATATCGACGCTCGTGTTCGACGCTCCCTCGTACAGGAGCGTGGTGGTCAACGACCTGCTCCTCGACGAACAGGGCCAGAAGATGTCGAAGTCGAAGGGGAACGTCGTGGATCCCTGGGAGACCCTGTCCGAGTACGGGGCGGATGCCACCAGGTTCTACCTGCTCTCTTCGAGCAATCCGTGGCTGCCGAAGAAATGGGATCCGGATGCCCTCAGGGAGACCAACCGGAAGCTGTTCGACACCCTGCGGAGCACCTATCGCTTCTTCGCGATGTACGCCGGGCTGGAGGGCTGGAGTCACGAGGACCCGCGCGCGTCCGACACCACGGAACGGACCTCAGTCGACCGCTGGATCCTCAGCCGGCTCGACGAGCTCGTGGCGTCCTCGCGAGAGGACCTCGAGGCATACGACCTGACGCGGGCGGCCCGCCGCGTGGCGACGTTCGTGCTGGACGACTTGTCGAACTGGTACGTTCGCCAGAGCCGGGACCGCTTCTGGGCCACGGGATCGGGCCATGCCCACTCGGAACGAAGCACCGCGGATGCGTTCGCGACGCTTCACGAAGCCCTGGCCGTTACGTCGCTCGTCCTCGCTCCGTTCGCTCCGTTTCATTCCGACTGGCTGTACCGTGAGTTGATGGGAGCCTCGGCGCACCTGGCGGACTATCCGGAGCCCCGCGGGGTGCGGGACGAGGACCTCGAGCGGCGAATGGACGACGTCCGGCGACTTTCGACGCTCGGCCGGGCGGCCCGTGAGGAGGCGGGCATCCGGGTGCGTCAACCGCTCGGCTCCCTGCAGGCGGTGATTCCGGGCGGGCGGCGACCGGGTCCCGAGCTCGAGGAGATCCTGAAGCAGGAACTGAACGTAAAAGAAGTTGTATTCCCGTCCGGAAGCGACGATATTGTACGGCTGTTCGCGAAACCGGACTTCGCGCGTCTCGGGCCGAGGTTCGGTTCGAGGACGCCTGGAGTCGCGAAGGCAATCGAGGCCCTGGACGCCGGATCGGTCAGGCGGTTGGCGGCGGGCGAGACGGCGGAGGCCGCGCTCGAAGGGGAGGCCGTCGAGATTCTCCCCGGGGACGTCAAGATCATCGAGGAAGCCTCGGGCGACCTGATGATTCAGGCGCACGAGGGATTCCTGGTCGGGCTGGACACGGTGGTGACGCCCGACCTCGAAGCCGAAGGACTGGCGCGGGAGATAGTGAACCGGGTGCAGCGGCTTCGGCGCGACTCGGGTCTCGACGTGAGCGATCGGATCGTGCTCGGTCTGGCCGCCTCGGCGGGGCGCCTGCGAGACGCCGCGTCGGGACACGCGGCGTACATCGCGGGAGAGACCCTTGCGGTCGAGGTGAAGTCGGATGCAGCCGGGACGGAGGCCTTGAGGCACACGGTCCGGACGGAGATCGAAGGGGAGGGCATCACTCTCGGATTGAGCCGCGCGGGGGAATCGCGGTCCGGGGATTCACGCTGACACTGACGACATCTGAAGCTAGATCGGGGCAACGGGATGAAGAAGAAGGACCTCAAGCACATGGAGAAGCGGCTGCTCCAGCTCAGGGAGCGGGCGCTCAAGGACCTCGGCCATTACGACCAGTCGTTCTCGAACGGTGCGGAAGCAGCGGAAGGCGACCTTTCCGCTTACAGCTTCCACATGGCGGACCAGGGAACGGACGCGATGGAGCGAGAGAAGGCCTTCCTGTTCGCGAGCAAGGAAGGCCGGTACCTGTATCATCTGGACGAGGCACTGCGACGCCTGTACCGGAATCCGAAGCAGTTCGGGGTGTGCGAGGAATGCGGCGACGACATTTCGTTCGAGAGGCTCGATGCCCTGCCGCACACGCGCCTGTGCATCCGATGCAAGGAAAAGGAAGAGACCGGTGTCGCTCGCTGAGTCCGGGGCTCTCGCGGAGCCGCGAGCCCTGACCGCCGGAGCCAACAAGAAGGCGCTGCTCACGGCGGTCGTCGGGACAGTGGTCGTGCTCGATGTCCTGACCAAGATGTGGGCCATGAACAGCCTGACCTTCGGCCATCCCGTCCAGGTTCTCGGCGACTTCTTCCGGCTGACCTATACGCATAACCCGGGTGCCGCGTTCGGCATCAACATCGGCGACCATTCCCGGATGTTTTTCCTCGTGCTGTCGCTTGTCGCGCTCGGCGTTCTGGGTATGATCTACCGCTCCACGCCGGCTGGCGACCGGCTTCGCCTGTTCGCGGTGGCTCTCGTCGGCGGTGGTGCGATCGGCAACATCATCGATCGCTTTCGATTCGAGGCAGGCGTGGTCGACTTCCTGGACGTCGGAATCGGTGCTCACCGCTGGCCGATCTTCAACGTGGCCGACATGGCCGTGAGCATCGGAGCTGTTCTGCTGCTGGTCTCATTCTATTTCGAGGAGAAGGACGGTGACGAACCGGAGCCGCGAGCCGGCTGAGGTTCACCGCTTTCGCGTCGACGAAGCTCCGGACGATCGGCTGGATGCGTATCTGGCCGATCGTTTTCGTCTGAGCCGCAGTCGAGTCGCGCTTCTCGTCGACGAAGGCCTCGTAAGGGTCAACGGGTCTCGAACCCGGAAGAGCCTGCGTCTGGGCGTCGGAGACGAAGTGGAAGTCAGGATACCGGCGCCTCCGCCCACGTCCGTCGTTCCCGAGTCGATTCCGATCGAGGTGGAATACGAGGATGAGCACCTCGCGGTGGTGGACAAGCCGGCTGGAATGGTCGTGCACCCGGCGGCCGGCCACCCCACCGGTACCCTGGTCAATGCCCTTCTGCACCGCCTGGGCGGCCTGTCGTCGCTGGGGGAGCCTCTCCGGCCCGGCATCGTGCACCGGCTGGACAAGGACACGAGCGGTCTGATGGTGGTCGCCCGGACCGATGAGGCCCACGGGAAGCTGGCGCGAGCCATCGCGAGACGTGAGATCCACAGGGGATATCTGGCCGCGGCCTGGGGTCACGTGAGCGAAGACGACTTTCAGGTGGACCGGCCGATCGCGCGCGATCCGAAGAACCGCAAGAGGATGGCGGTCGTCGAGGCGGGCAGGCCTGCGCTGACCCACTTCCGGCGCCTCGAGCGCTGGAACGCCGCCGACCTCCTCGCCGTTCGCCTGCACACCGGGCGCACGCACCAGATCAGGGTTCACCTGAGGCATCTGGGACACCCGGTCGTGGGAGATCCGATCTACGGGCGACAGTGGGAGAGGGGACTGCTCGGCGCACAGGGGAGGTGGGGCGAGGAACTGAATCGACGGAGCGGTCGCCTGTTTCTCCATGCGGCCCGCCTCGCCTTCGTTCATCCAGCGACCGGCCGCAAGCTGAGCTTCACGTCCCCGCTTCCGGCGCCTTTGGACGAAGCGGTCGACTGGGCGAGAGGCGAGCGCCCCGAGGGAGGTGGGGGAGGGCAGGGGTGAGGGCCGGCCCAGTTCTGCTCGCAGCCATCTCGGCGACAGCGCTCACTGCTGCGGCCTCCCCCGCCGTGCGCCCGATCCTGCAGATAGCCCCCGGGGCGCCGGCCCGGGTACTGGTGCTGGGGGACCCGGATCTCAGACACCTCGGAGCCAGCCTGGTCGCGGACGCTGCGCTGTGGAAGCCGTTTCCGGGGATCGGCACTCTTCCGGACGTGGGCGTCGACACCTTGGAGATCTGGCTGACGACGGACCTCGCGGTCGGGGTACCGGTGGACGTCCGCCATCCCGAGTCCTGGGTCGCAGGGACCGCGGATCCCTCGTCCCGGAGAGTGGCCCTGCGAACCGGTCCGGGTCTCGGCGGCCCCGGTGGTCTCCGCTCGGTTCTCAGGCACGAGATCGCGCACGTGGCTCTCGATGCGGCGACCGGAGGCAACTACCCGCGCTGGCTGACGGAGGGGTACGCCCAGTACGCCTCCGGCGAGTGGAGCCTGGAAGACGCGTGGCAGCTTCAGGCCGCCTTTCTGCGTCGCGGGGCGACGACACTGACGGACATCGACCTGCGATTCCGGCGTCACTCCACCGAGGCCAGGATGGGCTACCTCCTTTCGTACACGGCGGTTCACGAGCTCGCGGACCTCGGGGGAGAGGTGGGCCTCTCCGCCGTGTTCCGGCGTCTCGGGGAAGGCCTGACCTTCGAGGAAGCACTGCGACGCACGTACGGGATCTCGGCCGAGGAATTCGAGGCGCGCTGGAAGAGATCCCTGGTAGACAGGTACGGACTGCTCTACCTGCTTTCCCGTGCGGGCGTCTTCTGGCTCGCGGTGACCGGCCTCGTCCTCTTCGTGTCCCTGCGCCGGGCCAGACGCGATCGGATCCGTCTGGGGGAGCTGCGTGCCGAAGAGGCGCCGGATGAGCGGCTTGATTGACTTGAAATGGGTGAAGGGATATCCTAACGCGATGCACGGGAACCGCGGAGGCGAGGCCGGCAACGGCGCGCATCGTCCACGGCTGTTCGGCCTGCTGGAGCGACGGAATATCGCCCTCCTCGCGGTCGGAGCCGTGGTCGTTTTGTTTGGGTACGTTCTTCTCGATCGTGGCTCGGTCGTCTGGGCGCCCCTCTTACTGTGCGCCGGCTATGTGGTACTCATCCCGGCCGGGCTGCTGCTCGGGTTCCGAGGCGCTCGCAACGATCGGGTGAGCGAGGGCGAATAGCTCAGTTGGTCCAGAGCGCCTGCCTTACAAGCAGGAGGTCGCTGGTTCGAATCCAGCTTCGCCCATGGCGCGGCCGGGCGTCGGACGAGGAACAATCGGCCGCAATGGAGTGTCGTAACGAGTGCGCGGGAAGCCGATCTTCCCGCGTCGGTTCAGGAACACGTGAGGAACGTGATATGAAGCGAACGATTCGTAGCTGGAGCGGGCGCGGCCCCGGTGTGGCCCTCGCTATGCTCGTGCTTGCTGCCGGGACCGCCGTGGCGCAGGACAATGGCGGCACTGGCGGCCGGGCCAGGGTGCTGGTGGCCCCGCTGCAGACCGATGCGACCGTCAAGAAGGACTTCGGGAAGAAGGTCTCGGAAGAAGTGCGCAGCGGGCTGGAGTCGATCCCCACTCTGGTGGCGATCGACTGGGATCAGGTCAAGGAGGAGCTTCGACGGCTGAAGCTCAAGGAGGAAGACCTCGGCCTCATCCAGTGGAGACAGCTGGCGGGGCGGCTGAACGCCGACGTCGTGATGACGGGAACCGTCGCGTCCGCGTCGAGCGGGAACCAGCTGGCCGTCAGCTTCGTCGATTCGAAGAGCGGTGACGAGGTGCACGTGCCGCCGTTCAGCGTCGCCGGGGACGGAAAGGACGAGGTGAAGCAGGCCGCGGGGGTGATCGTCTCGGCCTTCGGGGAACAGGTGGATTACCGGCGTGCGCTCTTGTTCTGTCAGGACTACCTGGCTGCCGAACAATTCGACGACGCGCTCCGCAACTGCGACGATGCCTTGCAGACGAATCAGGCGAGCACTTCCGGGCACTACCTGCGCGGTCGTGTCTACATGGGGCAGGAAAACTGGGCGGCGGCGGCCGAGGACCTCCAGTACGTCATCGACAACAACCCCGCCGAGGTGGACGCGCTGAACGCTCTCGCCTACGTCCACGCCCAGATGGGTGACATGACTCGCGCCGTCGAGCTGTACCGTGAATACCTGAACTTCAATCCCGGCGATGCGAGCGTTCGTATGACCGTTGCGTTCGAGCTCGCCCAGGCTGGCGGCGACGACGAAGCGATCGAACTTCTCCAGGAAGGGATCGAGATCGATCCATCCAACGCCGACTTGTGGGAGTTCCTCGGCAACGTGGCCCTCAAGAAGGGCACGACCTCGACTGACGACATGGAGGAGGAGACGGGGGCCATAGCGGACGAGGATGCCGTCAGGCTGGCGGTGGAGGCATACGACCACGTGCTGGAGCTCAAGGGCGAGGAAATGAACCCCGAGATCCTCCGCAACGTGATCGCGGCGAATCTGGAGCTCGGCGACTACGATGCGGCGCTCGCCTTCGCCGATCGCGCTCAGACCCTGATGCCTCAGGACGCGGGCCTGTGGTCGATCCGGAGCGACATCTACGGTCGGATGGAGCGGTACGACGACGCGATCGCCGCTCTCGATCGTGCGCTCGCACTCGATCCGGCATACCCGAACGCTTACCTGCGGCGGGGGTTCCTCAAGCTGCGCGCCGGTGATTCGACGGGTGGAACGGCGGATCTCAGGATGGCACTCGACCAGGGAGCCGACGTGGAAGTCGTGGCCGGGCAGCTTCTCGCTCGCGGCTACAACGACTTCTTCAAGGCCGAGCGCTACGACGAAGCGCTGGCGATGTTCGAGGTGGGCACGAGTCTGGCCAGCGCCGGTCGGGTGAGGGACCAGCTGTATTTCTTCACGGCCTACGGCTACTACCAGCAGGGAGTGGCGATCGACAAGGCGAATGAGTCCGCCGAAGCCTGCCAACCGGCCCGCCGCGCCCTCTCGAAGTTCCAGCAGGTCCTCCCCAACCTGGACCGGGCGGGGTCGGAGCAGCCCCAGAGCCAGGCGCAGATCAGGGAGAGCACGGACGTCTACATCTACAGGCAGGAGCAGATCATCCGGAAGAACTGCGGGGGTTGATTCAGCTTCGACCGTAAGACACGAGGCCGGGGCTGAGGCCCCGGCTGGAGCGCCGGAGCCCGGCGGGACCAAGCGTCCCGCCGGGCTTTTTTTCGTTCCGATGTCCTCGTGGGAGATCGGGGTTGCGCGAGGACGAGGTGACCGATAAAATGGGGCGCAGTGGGGAAAAGTGGAGAGCTGTGGGGATATCTCCTTCCTGCCTGAAAATGGCGGTGCGAATTGGGCGGCTACCTCGGGAGCTACCTGTACCAGGTGGACGAGAAAGGCAGGGTAACGCTTCCGGCGGCGTTTCGCCGGGACAGCGAAGCCCAGTCGTTCGTCCTCATTCAGGCCCAGCCCGATGCGCTCACTCTCTATCCGGACGACACCTGGGCGGAAGTGCAGGCGCGGCTTCGCGCCCTGGCGCGCAGCGCCCCGCGATCCCGTCATCGAATGCTCGGCCTCACGGCCAACGCGGTCGAGGTCGTGCCTGACAAACAGGGCCGAATCCTGATTCCCGATCGCTTGCGCGCGGGCGCCGGGATCGGAGACGAAGTGCAGGTCGTGGGGGCCATAGACAAGATCGAGATCTGGGATCCCGAACGGTTTTCCAGGGCGACGAGCAACGACGACGACGACTTCGGCGATCGACTGGCCGGAATCTTCGCCTGATCGCCGGGTCGGAAGCGGCCGGCGTGAGATCATGAACGGGCAGCCATTCGAGCACCGGCCGGTGATGGTGAATGAGGTGCTCCGGTTGCTCGAGCCCCAGCGGGGGGGCTCGTACCTGGACGCGACGGTCGGGGGAGCAGGACACGCCGAGCGGATTCTCGAAGCGAGCCCGACCGTGACGCTGATCGGCCTGGACCAGGACCCCGATGCGGTGAAGGCCGCGAGCGAGCGGCTCGCCGCTTATGGGGAGCGGGCGAAGATCCTGACCGGGAACTTCCGCGACGTCGCGGAATTGCTCGAGGAATACATAGACGTCGGCCTGGACGGGGCCCTGTTGGACCTGGGCGTGTCGTCCCACCAGATCGACAGTACGGCGCGCGGTTTCTCCTTCCGCCGGGGCACACCGTTGAACATGCGGATGGGCGGGACAACCGGTGGTTGGAGAACCGCAGCCGACTTGCTGAACACGGCATCCGAAGAAGAACTGGGGGAGATCTTCCGGGACTACGGGGAGGAGCGGAGATGGCGGGGACTGGCCCGGGAGATCGCCCGCCGCCGCCGGCAGAGGCCGCTCGGCACCGCGGATGATCTCGTGGCAGCCGCCTCGGTGGCGCTGCGGAGACCCCTGGCTCCGAGGGACAAGGCGCGCCTCTTCCAGGCAGTCCGGATCGCCGTGAACGAAGAGCTGGGGGCTCTCCGCGAGGGACTGAGCGCCATCGCGAGGATGCTGAAGGCGAAGGGGCGGCTGGCCGTCATCTCGTACCACTCGCTGGAAGATCGAATCGTGAAAGACATGTTCCGGGAGTGGAGCCGCGACTGCATCTGCCCGCCGGAAATGCCCGTGTGCACGTGCCGGGGCAAGGCGCTCGGTCACCTCCTGACGAGGAAGCCGATCCGCCCGGGGGAGGGGGAGGTCGATCTGAATCCGAGGGCTCGCAGCGCCCGCCTTCGTGGCTGGATTCGAGCGTGAGCCGCAAGACGGCAAGTGCGGGCCGGGCGGGGGGACGGAGCGGATCCGGCGGGCGGAAGCCAGGCAAGCGATCCCGGGCGCGGCGCCGTCCCCGACCCGGAGCGCGACGGCGGCAACTGGTGTTGGCCGGATGCGTCTCGGCCGTGGTCGGGTCTCTGATCGTGTCGGTGGATCGAACGGCCGAGGGCCGCAAGCTGGCCAAGTCGATCAACGACCTTCGCCGTGAGGAAGCGCTGTTGCTCATCCGACAGTCGGAAGAACTCGTGCGCGTCGATTCGCTCTCGTCGCGGGAGCGCATCCTGGTGGCCGCGGCCCGGTTCGGGATGAGGCCCGCCACGGACGACGAGGTGCTCCACCTTCCAGACGCGGGACCGTGAGGATGCCGTGAAGAAACACGCCGTGTCATCGAACAGGCGTCGGAAGATCCCGAAGAAGACGCACGGCCGCAGGACACGGGCATTTGCGGCGATCCTGGCGGTGCTCGCTACCGCGTTCCTGAGCCGCGCGGCGCAGCTGCAGATCGTGCAGGGCGGTCGCTGGCAGGCCCAGGCAATCACACAGACGACCGAGACGGTCGAGCTCCCCGCCGCCCGGGGCACGATATACGACCGGAACGGCAAGGCCCTCGCGGTCTCGCGGCAGGAATACAGGGCCTTCTTCGCACCCGCGCAGTCGTCGGATGTCCAGCGGGACGCCCGGACGATCGCCGCCATGCTCGAGCTTTCCCGCTCGCAGGCTGGCAAGCTCACGAGCCGCTCCACCGGCTGGATCCCGATCGGACAGATCGGGATCGCGGAGCGGGAGGCTCTTGCCCGCGCCGTCGGTCCCGCCGTCGAGTTCGAACCGGTTCTCACCCGCGTGTATCCGGAGGGAGACCTCGCTCGTTCGCTTCTCGGTGCCGTGACGACCGAAGGGTACGGTCGATCCGGTCTGGAGCTCGTCCTGGACACCCTCCTGAGAGGAACCCCGGGCGAGCTCGTGGGACGGCGCGATGGACGCGGCGAGCTGTACCCGATTCCCGAGAATCCCGACCAGCCTGCGAGACCGGGTCGTGACGTCTATCTCACGATAGACGCGGATCTGCAGGCGATCGCGGAGGCGGCGCTCGAGTCCGCGCTCGAGCAGACCGGCTCTTCGGGAGGCGACGTCATGATGAGCGACCCGAAGACCGGAGAGCTTCTCGCCGTCGCCTCCAGCCGCGAGGGAACGGTCGGTACCGTTCCCGCCTTCACGTCGCCCTATGAGCCTGGTTCGACCGTGAAGCCGTTCCTTCTCGCGACCCTGCTCGCCGAGAACCTGGCACAGCTCGATGACCGGGTGTACGCGGAGCATGGCCAGTACCGGACGGCGCACCGGGTGATCACCGACGTTCACCCCCGCGACACGATCACCGTCGCCCAGGTGATCCAGTACTCCAGCAACATAGGAGCGGCGAAGCTCTCGCAGCGCATCGAGCCGGGTGTGCAGTACCGCTACCTGCGCGACTTCGGCTTCGGGACTCCGACCGGGATCGGACTGCCGGGCGAATCTCCGGGACTTCTCCGTCGCCCGGACCGGTGGTCGGCCCTCAGCCCCGCCTCGCTCGCGATCGGCTACGAGCTGATGACGACCTCGCTGCAGCTCGCGATGGCTTACGGTGCCCTCGCGAACGGTGGGACTCTCTTCCAGCCGGCCCTCGTGCGGGAAGTGCGCGAAGGCGACGAGCGGATCTGGCAGTTCGAGAGGGACCCGATCCGGTCGGTGATCGACCCGAGCGTCGCGCGGACCGTGTCGGAAGTGCTGCATGCCGTGGTCGGAGCCGACGGCACGGGTGCGGAGGCGTCACTCGCCACGCTCGAAGTCGCGGGAAAGACGGGCACCGCCCGGATCGCCTCGGGAGGGGGATACGGCGAGAGACGCTACGCCGCTTCCTTCGTGGGCTACACGCCGGTGGCCGATCCCCGGTTCGTGATTCTCGCGAAGCTGGAGGATCCGAAAGGGTCCGTGTATGGAGGTCTCACCGCCGCGCCCGTCACGCGGGCGGTCGTCCAGGCGATCCTGGCGACCCGGGGACGCGGCCTGATCGAATCCGGCCCGGCTCCACACAGCCGGGTCCGCCTGGACTGGGACTCGCAGGAAGCGGGCGCATCACCTTACCGGCTGGTGGCGGCCGAGGAGTCGCCCAGGCCGGCGGAGACGGATCGCAACCCGCGATTGCCTGACCTGAGGGGACTCGAGACGCGAATCGCCGTGGCCCGACTCCACGCTCTCGGCATGCGCGTCGAGCTGGAGGGATCCGGGCGGGTGACCCGACAGGAGCCGGCCGCGGGCAGCCAGGTCGTCCGTGGTGCAACGATCCTCCTCCGTTGACCAGCGGCACGACCCGAGGCTCGTGCCGCCAAGAACCTGAAACCACGAGAACGCCGAAACGAATCCGGGCGTGATAGACCCACAGGATCTGGAGCGAAGACTGCACGAGCGCGGGTTGGCCCCGCGGTGGAAGGGTGATCCGCCGCCCGGCTTCGACAGCGTCGTCACGGATTCACGGGAGGTACGTCCCGGGGTCCTGTTCTGTGCGCTGCGCGGGATCGAGTACGACGGACACGACTTCGTCGCACGGGCCGCGGCCGCTGGAGCGACCGCGGCCCTCGTCGAAGAGGTCGTTCCGGACGTGACGATTCCTCAGCTCCAGGTATCCGACACCCGGGCCGCGACGGCGCACGTCGCTTCCCTGTTCTACGGCGATCCCGCGGAGGAGCTCTCACTCGTCGGCATTACGGGCACGAACGGAAAGACCACGACGGCTTTGATCGTTCGCCATCTCCTGGCGGGAGAGGCGCCCGCCGGTGTCGTCGGAACGCTCGGCTGGTTCGATACGGCAGGGAATCGGCATTCCGGGCGACTCACGACCCCGGATCCGCTCGATCTGATGTCGATCCTGCGTGCTCTCCGCTCGGAAGGCGCTTCGTTTGCCGCCATGGAGGTCTCCTCCCACGCGCTCGATCAGCGTCGGATCGCCGGCCTCACGTTCGACGCGGCCGTGTTCACGAACCTCACGCACGAGCACCTGGACTACCACCCGGACCTGGCGGCGTACCGGGATGCCAAGCTCCGGCTGGCGCGGCAGGTGAGCTCAGCCGGTACCTGCGTCGTGAACGATGACGATCCATCGTGGTCGACCGCGGATTTCGCTGGGCGGATGGTCGTCCGCTACGGGCTCAACAGCTCGGCTGAAGTGCGCGCTACCGGGGTGGTTCTTACCTCCGCGGGGAGCGAATGGACTCTCGAGACGCCGGAAGGTCGGTGGGCCGTCCGACTCCCGCTGCTGGGCGAATTCAACGTCCACAACGCCCTGGGGGCCGCGGCGGCCGCGCGTGCTCTCGGGCTGGACGCCGCGCTCGTGGCGGAACGGCTGTCCACCGCTCCGCAGGTGCCGGGCCGGATGGAGATGCTGGCGGATGAACCGGTCCTGGTCCTGCGGGATTACATGCACACGCCCGATGCCTACACGCGAGTTCTCCAGACCCTCGCATCGCAGGCCGGGAGCGGGCGGCTGTTCATCGTGTTCGGGTGTGGCGGCGACAGGGATCGGGCCAAGCGCCCTCTGATGGGTCGGATCGCTGCGCAATACACGGACCTCGCGATCATCACGACGGACAATCCGAGATCCGAGGACCCGTCGGACATCTGCGCCGACATCGCGCGGGACATGCCCCCCGACTCCTACCGGATCGTCCTCGACCGTGAAGAGGCCATCGATCTGGTTCTTCGCGAAGCCGTGCCCGGCGACATCGTCCTGCTGGCCGGGAAGGGTCACGAGACGTACCAGGACATCGCGGGACAACGCGTGCCGTTCGACGAAGCGGCGATCGTGAGCGCCCGGACGGTCGGAGGCCGGAGTTGATGGCCGCACGCTTCACGGTCGCAGAGGTGCGGCGCGCCCTCGGCCTTCCTCCCGGGGAAGGTGCCGCCGATTTCTCTTCCGTCACGACGGATACTCGGGAGCTCCGTCCCGGTGCGCTGTTCGTCGCGTTGCGTGGCGAGCGGTTCGACGGGGCGGATTTCGTCGAGAACGCCGAGCGGCTCGGAGCGGGGGGCGCCGTGATCTCCAGCTCGTCGGATGTGCCTGACGTGGGCCTGTCCCTGTTTACCGTGCCCGACACGACGACCGCTCTCGGCGACCTGGCCCGGTTCCACCGCCACAGGTGCGGGGCCCGCGTGGTGGGTGTTACCGGATCCTCGGGCAAGACGACGGTGAAGGAGATGCTCGCCCTCGCGATCGGGTCAGAGAGGCGCGTGCACGCCACCCGGGCCAACCTGAACAATCAGGTCGGGCTGCCCCTGTCGATCCTCGCTGCCGACGATGATGCCGAAGTGTGGGTGCTCGAGCTCGGTACCAGCGAACCGGGTGAAATCCGCCGTCTCACATCGATCGCCGAGCCGGACGATGCCGTGATCACGACGGTGGGCCCGGCACACCTGGAAGGGCTCGGGGATGTCGAGGGCGTCCTGGAGGAGAAGCTCGACCTGCTTCGGGGCGCTTCG
>CANPVW010000050.1 GCA_947581745.1 Candidatus Benthicola azotiphorus | reverse complement strand
CCCGGCTCCACGAGCCCACGCGCAGCGCGTAGCATCCGGGCATCTCCCATTTGACGAGGTCGGGCCTCTCGATGACTTCCCGGACGACGGGCTCGGGGGGGGAACGCAGCCTGTCCCACACGCGCAGCAGGGTCGCGGCGATCATCGCGACGAGGATCCAGGTCGCGATGCGCTGCGGCAGGGGCCTGTTCCTCATTCGGTCCTCGGACGGGATCGGTGCTTCACTCCCACTCGATCGTGCCGGGCGGCTTGGAGGTGATGTCCAGAGCGAGGCCGGACACCCCATCGAGGCCGAGGACCCTCTCGCGGATCTCGTCCAGCAGAGGCTGAGGCAGCTCGACCGGCGCCGCCGTCATCGCCCGCTTCGAGTACACCGGTCGGACGACCACCAGCTCGCCGCCGTCCCCCCTCAGATCGAGCGGAATCAGGACCGTCGGACATTGCCAGATCGCGTCGTACAGTCCGTGCCGTCTCAGTCCCTCCATCACCGCGTGGTCGGCTCGCCGCAGAAGGTCCAGTCGGTCGCGCGTCATCGTGGCGCGCAGCGGCAGCGCGACGTCGGGAGCGCCCTCGTCCAGGTTCCAGATGCAACGGTTGATGCCGGGCACATCGGCCGTCAGCACCGCGGCGGCCTCGAGCAGTCGGTTCCAGTCCCCCGCTCCGCTGAGAAGCACCGGGTGTTCGTAGGCCCGAAGATCTGCCTTCACGCCGACCGACCGGATCGGCAGCAGGATTGCATCGAAGCCGAAGTCGAGCGCCGCACGCTCTACGGCGGGTCGGATCTCCTCCAGGCCCGTCCGATCTCCCCGGCCGTCACCGCAAAGGCATCGCACGCCGAGTCCCGGGCCCGGGAACGGATGTCGCCAGACGAGCTCGTGCGGAATCCCCAGCTTCTCTCCGAGCTCCCGCACTTCCACCTTGTAGAGTTCCTTTAGCGGCTCGATCACCCTCCCCTGCGCGATCAGCTCGTCGATGATCGGCACACGGTTGTGGTGGGTCTTGATCGTGTCGGCCCGTTTCGTCCCGCCCGTCTCGATCGTGTCCGGATAGATCGTGCCCTGCCCGAGGAGGTGATCCTCGATTCCGAGCAGGCTGGCCTGGTCCCGGAACACGTCGATGAAGGTGTCGCCGATCGCCCGGCGTTTCGCCTCCGGCTCGATCAGGCCGTCGAGCGCTTCCAGGAACCGGTCGCTCGCGTCCACGAAATGCACGTGCGACCCGAGACCGAGGCCGGCGAAGAACTCGAGCACCTGCGCACTCTCGTCGAGCCGCATCAGCCCGTTGTCCACGTGCAGCAGGTCCACGCGGTCGGGGCCCAGGGCCCGGGTGAGAAGCGTCGCCGCCACGGTGGAGTCCACGCCGCCCGAGGCCAGGAGGAAGACCGACCGGTCTCCGACCTGGGCCCGGATCCTCTCCATCTCCTCCGCCATGAAGGCCTCGATCGTCCACGACGGCTCGCAACCGCAAATGTCGAGGACGAAGTTGGCGATCATCTCATCGCCGTGGACCGTGTCGTCCACTTCCGGATGAAACTGGAAGCCGTAGCGCCGCAGCGAGTCCGATCCGATTGCCGCGAACCGGTGTCCAGGTCCGTCCGCTGTCGTGGCGCTCCAGGCGAGCTCGACGAAGTCGGGACCCACCTCGGTGACCGAGTCGTAGTGGCTCATCCACACGGGCTGCACACGATCGAGTCCCTTGAACAGCGCGTGTGCTCCGCTCAAGTGCAGGTCTGTGCGCCCCCACTGTCTCCCGCCGTGCACGACCCTGCCGCCGTAGTGCTGCGCGATCTCCTGGTGACCGAAGCAGAAGCCCAGGATCGGCACGTCCAGGTCGTAGATGCCCTTGTTGTAGTCGGAATCCTCGCCGTGCGACGCGAGGGCCGGGCTCCCGGAGATGATGATCCCGCGGTACGGCTCGAACATCTCGTTCGGATCCTCGGGCTGCCGGATCTCGGCCAGGACTCCGTGACGCCGTACCTTGGTCGCGATGAGGTGTGCGTACTGACCGCCGAAGTCGATGACGGCGATGGCGTCGTGCTGCATGGCTCCTCTTGTCTGACGGGGGACGTGGCGCTGGGACCGGAATACGCTCAGCCGGCCGGCCCCGCAACCCTTGCCTCGACCGTTCAATCCACCCGGTAGATGCCTCTTCGCTCTCCCTGGCCCTCCACGAGACGCGCCCCCAGCACGGCGCCCTGCACGAGCGGCGTGGCTCTCAGTGCGACAGCCAGCGGATGCAGACCGTCCGCGGACATTCTCAGGTCGCAATCCCGAGCCAGCTCGATGCCCGGGATGCGCACGGTGTAGCGGTCCGGGACCTCGCCGCCCTGCCAGACCAGCACCGGCTCGGGCCCGGGGCCTCCGACGGGGGCGCGAGCGCCACCGGGCGCGCACACGGCGTCTACCCTCATCGTCACGGACTCGATTCCGAACGTCCAGGTTCCGCTCCCGAACCGGCGAGCCGAGACGCGCGTGCCCGGGGACCGTGAAGCGCTCCACCCCGCGATCTCGGTCCGTGTCTCGATGTCGGCTGGCAGCGAGGACGGCACGTGCGCCCGTCCTCGCGTCTCGATCCACCAGCTGGCTTCCGCCCCGTGTCGGGGCCCCTCCCCATCGATCCACACGGAATCGGCGGTGGCGATGTCGAGTCCGGCCAGCACCCAGCCTCTGTACTGCGGATTCGCCGTCAGGAAGGCCTCGGCGGATGCATCCAGGGTGGAAAGATCCGCTGCCGTTAGCGGCTCCAGAAACGGCGGGACCAGGCCCGCGATGGTCTCGGGGTCGACCAGGAACATGAATCGGAGACCGGTGCTCGGTCCGTCGATCTCGACCTGGCGCTCGGCGCCATCGGGCAGCGGGGCGGAGGGTCCCTGAGCGGCGGTGCGGTAGTGGTCGGCCACTTCCGCCAGCATCTCATTCAGCGTGTCGCGATTCAGCCACTCGCCTCTCACGCAGACCGCGCGGATGGAACGGGTGTTCCGGATGTCATCCAACGGATTTCGATCCAGAAGCACCAGGTCGGCCAGCATTCCGGGCGCGATCGTGCCGAGAGAGTCGGTCGCCTGCAGGTACAGCGCCGGGTTGAGAGTGGCCGTCCGGAGCGCCTCGGCGGACGACAGCCCCGCCTCTACAAGCAACTCCAGCTCGTCGTGCAGGCCGAACCCGGGGAACGTGAACGCGAGCGTGGGATGAAAGTCGGAGCCCGCGAGAATCGGGACGCCCAACTCGTTCATTCGTCGCACGATCGCGAGCATCCGCTTCCACCTTCGTTCGCGCAGCTCCCAGTCCACCGCGGCGAAGGTCCTCGTCTCATCGTAGCTTCCCGGCTGCCACAGGGACCGGGCGATCGGGTCGATGTAGGCCAGCCGTGGGTCGTCCGCCGCCTGCGGGTCCCGCAGGCGGAAGACCCCGCGGTGCGCCGCCAGCGTGGGCACCTGCCACACGTTTCGCTCCGCCAGCAGGCGCAGCAGGTCGTCGCAGTCGCGATCGCTCTGGGTATCCAGCAGCCGGTCGAAGTAGGCACGATCTGCGTCCGGGTCGGACCGATCGGCCGCTCGCTCGTCCAGGAACGCGATGTTGTCGGCGATCAGGGCTGCTTCCTCGTCCGAACAACCTTCGAGTACTCCGTACATGTGCTCGAAGCTGCGCTGGCCGGCGAGCGCGGCATCGGCGGCCCGAACGGCGCTCGGGACGTGGCCGGCGACGGGGACCCCCAGAGCCGTGGCGCGTCGGACCACCTCGCGGTACAGGTCGAACGGCAGCGAGCTGTACACCTTGATGAAGTCCGCGCCGCCGGCCACGAGCGAGTCCACGGCCCTCCTCGCCTCGGCGGTCGAGGTCAGCGAAATCAGACCGGGATGAAAGGGCTCCGGCCCGTCGATGATTCCGCCCGCGGTCAGGACGCGCGGCCAGACGGCGCCCGTCCGCGCTCGTTCCCGCCTGATGCGCGCGGCGACCTCGAGCGATCCCCACATGTCGCGGACGCCCGTCACCCCGTTCGCCACCAGCAGCGCGAACGCCGTCCGATAGTCCGGCTCCCACCATTCGCCCCCGGCCTCGAGCCCGGTCGGGAGTGCGTGACCGTGCATGTCCCACAGGCCGGGAATCAGATACCTGCCCCGGCCGTCGATCTCCCTTGCCCCCGCGGTGATCGGCCTGGTTCCCGCTACCCGCACGATCCGGTCGCCCTGGATCGTCACGAACCGGCCAGGCTCGATTCGACCCGTCTCCACGTCGACGACCGAGACGTCGCTGACCACGATCGCGGCCGATTCCGGCCCGGCCGTCACCTGTGCTCCGGCGGGTCCGGCGAGAGCCAGTCCGGCCGCGGCCGCGAGGCCTGACCGGAGGGGCCAGCGCCGCCTTGCTCGGCGTTGGATGGCGCCCCGAAGAAGCATTGATCCCTGTATTCTCGCCTTCCTCGACTGGGTACGTCCCGACCGTATCCGGTCGCAACATAAGACGGATGCGAAAGCGATCGGCAATACCCCGCCTGGATCCGGGCCGCGAAGGTCGAGTGGGATGTGCCCGCTCTGGCGATCGCCGTCGAGCAGGATGACTCCGTGATTCTGGCGCGAGGCCAGCTGGAGGCAGGGCTGGCTGCGCCCCGACCTCGTCACGTTCAGCGTCGGTCCCGCGGGCCGGCCCGCGACTCTGCGAATCCGGGGGCACGATCTGAAGTGCGTCGCTTCCGCCGGGACACCCTGAGGCCCACCGGGGGGGCGCCGGGGGCGGCTGGCCGGGATCGCGAACCGACTACTGCTTCAGGCCGCGCACCTCTCCCTGCAGGCCCCACGCAGGATCCGGTCCCAGGCCCAGGTGGGCCAGCGCGGTCACGGCAACGTCGACGATCTCCGGAGGGCAGTCCGTCCGCCCGGGTTCCACGGACGGGCCGCTCGCCAGGAAGAAGATCGTCTTCTCGGACGGAGAGGTCCCTCCGTGACCGCCCGCGTCGTTTCGACCGTGGTCCGTGCTCATCAGGATGAGCCAGTCCTCATCCGCGTACGTCGGCCGGTCCCGCAGCGCCTGCAGAAGTAGGCCCACGCGCGTGTCCGCCCACTCGATGGCCGCCCGGTACTGGGGGGACCTGGAATTGGTCTCGTGGCCCACCACGTCGATCTCGCCCAGGTAGACGAACGCCGCGTCCACATCCGTTTCCCGGAGCTGCTTCGCCGCCGCCTCGACGCTCAGCGAGTCCGCGAGCCGGTACCCGTCGAGCTCACCGTCGAAGTCGATCCGCACGTCGATCTCGTCGCTGAACAGCGGTCCACCCGAGTCGGTCGTTCCAAGCGGCGGCCAGTCCACCACCGCCAGGGTGTTCAGCTCGGGGCGTTCGCGCTCGATCCGCGTGAGGAAGTCCGGGTATGTCGCGTAGTCGTTGCCTGAAAAATCGTTGCTGTCCACGAGGTGCCGATCGGTCCGCGCTCCGATCACCATGCTCGACCAGCCGGGACCGCTCACGGTTCGGACCCGGGTCTTCGCCTCATCGGAGAAGAACCCGGCCGACGCGAGCGAATCGATGACCGGCGTCTGAGCCGCGGCCAGAATGTCGACTCGTACCCCGTCCAGGCCTATCAGAAGTACCTTCGTGCGGAGCGGCGTGTCCTGGGCCGCGCTCATGGCCGGGCGGCATGCCGATGCCGCCGCGAATGACACGGCGAGAAGGGCTAGGCGTCGTATGCGTGGCGAACTCATGGGCTGCTCGCGGGCTGAAGTGATCGGATCATCAGGGTACCTCGCAAGATGTGCCGGGCGACAGGGCCTCGCTACCGGTTACCGCCCGCCGCCGTGCCGGGCGCACCGGGCGGGCACCAAAGCGGGGAAGGTCTGTATCATCAGTCATGGCTCGAACCGATCGCTTCTTCGTCGCCCTGGCGCTATGCGTGACCACCCTCGCAGGCTGCTCGGAAGGAACTCCCTCCGGGCCCGATGGAGGAGGACTCCCCGACTTGCCGGACTGGGACGGCCGTCGCGAGTTCCTCGGATCGATGACCTTTGCCGGACGCGAGCGATCGTTCATCGGCCATCTCCCTTTGAGCTACGATCACGAGCGCCGTGTCCCGCTCCTTCTCGCCTACCACGGATCCGGGATGCACGCCGAGCAGTTGCGGCAGGTGACCGGGCTGGACTGGATCGCGAACGAGCACGGTTTCGCCGTCATCTATCCGGAAGCGTCGGACGGCTTCTTCCCCATCCCCTGCCCCGGGTGCGAGAACGACGGCCGCGACGGGTATGAAGAGATCGACTTCGCCCGTCAGATCATCCGCTGGACCAGCGAGAAGTACGCCGTCCACCCGGACAGCGTCTACGCCACCGGGTTCTCGATGGGGGGCTTCTTCATCAACTACATGGGCTGCGCGCCCGACTCCCCGGTTCGCGGGATCGCTCCGGTAGCGGCCGGCGCCCGCAGCGATTTCGAGGGCTTCTGCTCGAGCTCCAGGCCGTCCGTCCTGATCATCCACGCCATCCAGGATCTCGTGGCGCCGATCGAAGGCGGGGCAAAGACGATGTCGATCGCCGATCTCGCCGAGCTGTGGCGCGTGCACGGGGCCTGCGATGCCACGCCCGCAAGCTGGGACTACCCGGCCGACGCGGTGGGACCTCCGACCGTGCACGCGAGCCTCTGGGGCGGCTGTGCCGGCGCGGGCCCGGTCCGCCTGGACGTGATCGACGGCGCGGGACACCGGTGGCTGACGTCGACTGACAATCCGAACGAGGTGGACCTGGGAGACGTGATCGCGGACTTCTTCTTCCCCCTGGCACCGTGACGGGCGGGGCGGTCGTCGGGTGGCACGCTGAGCTCCGGGCCGAGATCCGTCGGCTGGCCGACCCGGAGTACCGTGAAGGGTCCCTGATGGTCGCACCGACCGCGCAGCGCGTCTATGGAATCCGCACCCCCGAGAATCGGCGCCTCGCGAACAAGTGGAATCGCGCACATCGGGATGCCGCGCCCCGGGAAGTACTGGCCCTGGTCGAATCGCTGTGGAAAGCCGAGTCCAGGGACGAGCGGATGCTGGGCCTCGAGATCCTCCGCTTGCGCCCGCACGTCGTGTGCGATCTCGACCGGGAGAGGTTCGATCGCTGGAGGAAGGACATCGACAACTGGGGGGTATGCGACTTTCTCGGCGGAGCAGTGCTCGGTCCGTGGGCGGAGGCCGACCCCGCCGGCCGCCTGTCGTATCTGGAAGACCTGATCGGGGACCCCCACCTGTACAGCAGGAGGCTGGGCCTGGTGGCCGGCGTGCATCTCAACCGTGACGGCGCCGCTTTCGGGGCCTGGACCCTGCGCCAGGTGGATCGCCTGATCGATGAGCGGGACCCGATGATCACGAAGGCCGTCTCCTGGGTGCTGCGGCAGATGACGAGACACCAGGCGCCGGAGGTGGCGGCGTATCTCGAAAGCCGCGGAGACCGTCTGGCGGCTCTTCCCCGGCGCGAGGTGAGAAACAAGCTGGAAACGGGGAGAAAGAACGGGCGCGCCGGCTGACCGGAAAGGACCGGGTCGCGCGTACCATTGCACGAAGGTCCCCCACGGGCACAGTTTTGCGATTCTCGAGCGTCGTCCTCCCCCGCCGACGGCTCAGGCGACCGATTCCAACCGAGTGACGAGAGATGACCGACCCCCGGTATACGAAGCTGGCCGAGACCCTGATCCACTATTCCTGCGAGCTGAAGGCGGGCGAGAAGGTTCTCATCGAGGCGATCGACACGCCGACGGCGTTCACGACAGAGCTCGTCCGCGTGGCACACGAGTCCGGCGTCGTGCCCAACGTGCTCCTGAAGAGCAAGCGGGTACTCAGGAAGCTTCTTCTAGGCGCCACCGAGGCCCAGCTCGACCTCATGGCCGCCTCGGAGGAAGCGTACATGAGGGGCGTCGACGCCTACATCGGCGTGCGCGGCGCTCCGAACGTCTCGGAGCTGTCCGACGTTCCCGTGGACAAGCAGAAGATGTACGATCGCTACATCTGGAAGCGGGTCCACATGGAAATCAGGGTCCCGGACACGCGATGGGTCGTGCTCCGCTGGCCCAGTCCGTCCATGGCCCAGCTGGCCGAGCGCTCGACGGAGGAATTCGAGGATTTCTTCTTCCGCGTGTGCACGATGGACTACGAGCGCATGGCCGAGGCTCTGCAGCCGCTGCAGAAGCTGATGGAAGCGACGGACCGGGTGCACATCAAGGCCCCTTCGACGGATCTCCGGTTCAGCATCGCGGGCATCCCGGCGATGCCTTGCGACGGCAAGAGAAACATCCCCGATGGGGAGGTGTTCACGGCCCCCGTGCGAGACAGCATCGAAGGCACGATCCAGTACAACACGCCCACGATCTACCAGGGCGTGACGCACGAGGACGTGTTCTTCCGGTTCGAGCAGGGGAAGATCGTCGAGGCGCGGAGCACGAACACGGAGCACCTGAACGAAGTGCTGGATTCGGACGAGGGCGCCCGGTACATCGGCGAGTTCTCGCTCGGCTTCCACCCGCACATCCTGGAGCCGATGAAGGACATCCTGTTCGACGAGAAGATCGCGGGAAGCATGCACCTCACTCCAGGCAACGCCTACGACACGGCGTTCAACGGGAATCGAAGCCAGATCCACTGGGACCTCGTCCTGATTCAGCGCCCGGAGTACGGCGGCGGAGAGGTGTGGTTCGACGACGTGCTGATCCGCAAGGACGGCACGTTCCTGCTTCCGGAGCTCGAGGGGCTCAACCCGGACAGGCTGGGCGTCTAGCGGACAACCCGGACGATCACACCTGTGCCCGGGGCGCCTCCGTCGCCGACCCGCCGGTCGCCCTGATCGTCCGGAACGTCGCCAGTGCGTCCTCGAAGTGGATCGCGGCCTTCTCCAGGTAACTCGAGGTTTCGTCCACGTAGCCATCGGTCGAGGCGGACCACACCCGGTTCAGGGCCCGTTCGCCGGCGGCGAACCGGTTCATCAGCTCCGCGTAGGCCTTCAGCCCGTAGCTGTGAGCTATGCTCTCGCGGGCGTCCACGAACTTGACCAGGTCGGCCATGAACGCCGCGTCGATCCGGTGTCGCAGGTCGTAGACGTTGATTCCGGACTTCTCGGCGTTCAGCTTGTTCGCCTCCGCCGAGAGAGCCTGCAGGCTCGATTCGATCGCCCGGACGTTGGTCGTGATCACTTCCACGTCCGTCGCTTCGGCCCTGCGCGCTCGCTGCGCCACGACCACACCCGCGATCCCGATTCCGAGCCAGAGCAGGAAGGGTGCGGTGTTCACCCCCTCCACCTGCTTGACGACCTCGAAGGAGCCGCCGAGGAAGCCGACCGTGATGAGCAGATAGCCCAGATGTCTGAGTCTCATGTCGCCCTCCTCACCCGAACACGATGAACAGCGAGTAGACCACTCCGATCAACGCTTCGCCCACGATCAGACCGGCAGCGATCGGGACGCCCACGTCCTCGCTCCACACCTTGCCGAGCTTCCAGTCGGAGGCCACGCGGAGCAGTGTTCCGATGGTGTAGGTGAGGACGATGTTGAACGGCAGGTAGAAGCCGAGTCCGACGAGGACCCCCAGTCCTCCGATGCCGCTGGCGCTCAGAAGGGCGCCGAGGCCGGCTCCCGTAAGGTACTTGGCGCGCGGTACGTCGCCCCCGAGGATCCCCTGAACGACGCTCGCCAGCGCCTGGCCCTGGGGGGCCGGCAGCTGGTCGCTGCCCAGCGTGTAGGCCTGATGGAGGACGATGATCAGGCCCATGATGACGATCGGCCCGATCCAGGTGCCCAGGAACTGGGCCTTCTGCTGCTGCTTCGGAATCGCGCCGACCAGATAGCCGGTCTTGAGGTCCAGCATCAGGTCGGTGGCCTGGGCCATGGCCACGCACATCGCGGCCCCCACGGTCACCGAGGCGACGATCGACGCCCGATCGCCGATCCCGCTCGTCACCAGGATCATGATCGTCACGCCGATCAGCGTCATTCCCGAGAGCGGCGACCAGTTCGTCCGGCCGATGCACTCGGACAGAACGACGCCGGCGACCCATATCCACATGGTTCCGAGCAGCGCCATCGTCAACCCGCGGGCCAGTCCGACCTCGGCCACCGCGGTCCACGCGATGATCGCCAGCACGACGAAGGCCGCTGCCACGCCCATGTAGAGCATCTGGATCGGGAGCTCGTCCTGGGAGATCTCGGAGCGCGACCTGGCCGCGTCCCGCATGCTGCGTATGGCGCTCGCGACGAGTGGGAGTGCCAGCACGATCCCCATCAGGGCTCCGCCGATCAGCATGCCGATCCCCGTGGGACGGAACAGGTTGAGCCGCAGGTAGTCCGCGATTCCCATGCCGGACGCCTGCAGCGTGGCCGGATCAGGCAGAAGCCCCGTCGCGTTCATGATCGGCGCGAGGAACCAGTAGCAGACGTAGCCGCCCACGATGAAGAAGAAGCCGCCCTTACCCGCCAGGAACGCCACGCCCACCGTCAGAAGCGACAGGTACCAGATGCCGTTCATGTACTCGGGGAGCCCGAGAAGCGCACCGAGGTCGTAGTTCTCGACCCCGGTCTTCAGGCTGATGAAGTGCGCGCTCGCCGCGACGAGAGCCCCACCCACCAGCAGCCAGGCCTTGTGAATCCCCGCCCCCGGTGACTTGAGCACCGCCGCCGTCGCGATCCCGCCGGGAAAAGCGAGGCGATTGTAGTCGATCATCTGCTTGCGAAGCGGGATGATGAACGCGATTCCGAGGATCCCGCCCGCGATGCAACCCAGAACGAGCAATGGATAGTTGAAATCGGTGATCCCGAGGATGAACAGCGCCGGGACCGAGAACATCATTCCGGCCGATGCGCCGTTGACGGCGCTTGCCAGAGTCTGCTGGATGTTGTTCTCGATGATGCTGTTGCGCCTCATCAGCCCGCGGAGGATTCCGAAGCCGAGGATCGCCGCCAGCTCGGATCCTTCGATCGAAAAGCCCAGCTTCAGACTCAAGTAGCCGATGCTGACGGCGATGAGGATTCCGATCCCGTAACCCACCAGGATGCCCGCCCAGGTGAACTCGGGGTAGGCACCCGTACGGCCGGTGAGCCTGGTCGGAGAGGTCAGGTCGTCCACGCCGCCTCCCGGATGAGAAGGACCGCTGCCGCCTGCGCCCGCCGGGCCGACGGCGCTCCGTGAAATGTGTCTGTTACGTCCGCAGTCGCACGCGCGGTGGCGCGCTCGGGTATTCTATCCCGGTCCGGGAACTGGCGCGACCGACTCGCGCCGCAGGGCGAGTCGAGACGCGTCGGGCGCGCTCCGGGAATCCGGCAAAGGTCTTGCAGTACTGACGAGGCCCGGACACGGAACGCATTCTCAGGGGCAGCGCCATGGACGACGTCAGGCTCGCCGGACCACATACGAGGATCATCCACGGAGGACAGCAGGAGGATCCGCACACGGGTGCCGTGAGCACGCCGATCTACCAGTCCTCCACCTTCGCGTTCACGGACGCGGACGAAGGTGCGGCGCGGTTCGGAGGAGCCCCCGGCTGCAAGTACACGCGGCTTGGAAACCCCACCGTGGCGGCTCTGGAGCGCAACGTCGCTCTCCTCGAGTACGGGTGCGGAGCTCTCGGTGCGGCGAGCGGCATGGCCGCCATCAACACGGTCTACCTGGCCCTCCTGGGCCAGGGCGCGCACGTCGTGGTCACGGACTGCGTCTACGGACCCTCACGGACGGTCCTGGAGACCGAGTACGCCCGGTTCGGGGTCGAGGCGACGTTTGTCGATTCGTCCCATTCGGACAATGTGGCCCGTGCGCTACGTCCGAACACCAGCCTCGTGTTCGTCGAGAGCCCGGCTAACCCGACCCTCAAGCTCACGGACATCGCGCGCTGCGCCGACATAGCCCACGGCGCCGGTGCGCTCCTCGCGGTCGACAACACCTTCGCGTCCCCCTACCTGCAGAACCCGTTGCAGCTGGGGGCCGACGTGGTCGTGCACAGCATGACGAAGTTCATCAACGGCCACACCGACGTGGTGGCCGGGATGATCGTGGCTCGCGACGAGGAAGTCCTCGAACGACTGCGGGCCGTGCACGTCAACTTCGGCGGCACGATGGACCCTCACCAGGCGTGGCTCGTCCTGCGCGGCATCAAGACGCTGGGCCTCCGGATGGAACGTGCGCAGGCGAACGCGCGTGCGCTCGCCTACTTCCTGCAGCGGCACGCGGCGGTGCAATGGGTGAACTACCCGGGCCTCGTCGACCACCCGCAGCACGACCTGATGAGGCAGCAGATGCGGGGGCCCGGCGCGATCGTGACCTTCGGGGTGCGTGGAGGTCTGGAGGCCGGACGGCGCGTGATCAACGGCGTTCGCCTGGCGACCCTCGCCGTGAGCCTCGGCGGGATCGAGACGCTGATCGAGCACCCCGCGTCCATGACGCACGCCGGAGTTCCGGCGCAGGAGCGACTGAAGGCCGGAATCACGGACGACCTGGTGAGGATCGCCGTCGGGTGTGAGGACTACGACGACCTGGAGCACGACCTCGGTCAGGCGCTCGAGGCGGCGTCGCCGGAGATGGCGGCCCGGACCTGAGCGCCGG
>CANPVW010000049.1 GCA_947581745.1 Candidatus Benthicola azotiphorus | reverse complement strand
TCCGTCTGTTCCTCGCCGCCTTTCCTTTCCTGTGTCTGCTCGCGGGGCTCGGCGCGAGTCGCGCGAGCCGATTCCTCGTGGAGCGAGGTCCGGCCTGGATCTCGAGTCGGCCCCGCGTGGCGGCGGCGGGAATCGTGCTGCTCATCCTGGCTTTCCCGGTCGCGAGAACCGTGCAGTACCATCCCTACGAGCTCTCCTACTTCAATGCCCTGGTCGGCGGCGTCCGGGGCGCAGAGAGGTCGGGTCTCGAGGTCACCACGCAGAAGGAAGTGCTGAACCGATCCGTCCTGAGGGACCTGCAGGCCGTGATTCCCGACAGCGCGGTGATCGACCCGGGATTCCTCCTGGAAGAGCTCTGCTTCTATCAGGAAATCGGATGGGCGCCTGCCGACTGGACGGCGGAACAGACGGTCGTCTTCCTGAACGATACGCGGGAGTACCTGGGTTGCGATCCCGCCGGAAGCCCGCTTCGCGTGCCGCTCGGGCGACTCGCCAGAGAGCCCTCGTACGTCTTCCAGTACCATCGCCCCACGGCGATGCTCGTGCAGGATTCCGAAGTGGCGGACACCGAAGCAGGCCCCGTGTACGAAGTGTCGATCCAGGGTGTGCCGCTGCTGTCGGTGTTCCGCGCGAGGTAGCCAATGTTCTTGCCGGGTAGCCGAGACCGATGGACGTGATCCGCACCCGCGACCCGGCGCTTCAAAGGTGGTGCCCTGATGTCAGATGAATCCAGGGGCGGCTCGGAATCCCTCGAGTCGTTCATTCGTGCCATGCCCAAGGTCGAGCTGCACGTGCACCTGGAGGGATCGATCCGACCCGAGACACTGCTGGATCTCGCCGAGCGCAACTCGGTCGACCTTCCGGTCCGATCGATAGCCGAGCTGCACGACTGGTACGCGTTCCGGGACTTCGATCATTTCGTCGAAGTGTATCTCGCGGCCGCCGCCTGCATCCGGACGCCGGCGGACGTGGAGCGCATCGCGCTGGACTTCCTTGAAGGCCAGGCGGCGCAGAACGTCTTGCACAGCGAAGTGACGTACACCGCGTCCACGCAGCGCATGCTGGGGGGCATTCCGCTCGACGACCAGCTGGCGGCGATCAACCGGGCACGCGCGGCGGCTGAGCGAGAGCACGGCGTCACGATGAGCCTCACGATCGACTACCCGAGGCATCTCGATCCTGACGAGTTCGTAGGAGTGGCTCGCTGGGCCGTGGACCGGATGTCGGAGGGAATCACGGCACTCGGGTTGGGCGGCCCGGAGGTCGGCTTTCCTCCGGGGCTGTTTCGCGCTGCCTTCGAGGTCGCCCGCGAAGCAGGTCTGCCGAGCGTGCCCCACGCGGGCGAGACCGAGGGGCCTGAGAGCATCCGGGGAGCCCTGCGCCATCTGAACGCCGTCCGGATCGGGCACGGCGTCCGGTGCCTCGAGGATCCGGAGCTGGTCGCGGAGCTCAGGGACCGACAGATACCGCTCGAGGTCTGTCCGACCAGCAACGTGTGCCTCAAGGTGGCGCCCTCGTTCGCCGAGCACCCCCTTCCGCGCCTCCTGGATGCCGGATTGTACGTCACTCTGAACTCTGACGATCCCCCCATGTTCGGCACGACGCTCACGGACGAGTATCTGAAGACGGCCGGAGCGTTCGGACTCGACTTCGGGGACGTTCGAGGGATGGTGATGCGGGCCGCATCGGCGACGTTGCTGCCTGCGGCCGGGAAGGCGAACCTGATGGAGCGTGTCTCCCGCGGGTTCGACGACCTGTCGACCGCCTTCGCCGTCACGTGATGTGAGGGCGAATTGCGTTTGCCGGTTCCCGTCGATCCGACGATTATGCGCGCCGGGGTTGAATAACCAGAAAAGACAGGTGGAGCGATGAGCAGGTCTCGCGCCCGACCTCGCGTGTGGTTTGTCGTCCTGAGCGTGATGACGGCGGGCTGCACGGTGGGTCCCGACTACGAGCCGCCCGATTTCAGCACCGCGACGGTTCCCGATCAGTGGAGAACCGCCGTGGAGACGGAAATGGCGGCTGATACGACCGACCTCGAGATGTGGTGGGTGTCGTTCAACGACTCACTGCTTACCGACCTGATTCGACGGGCGGAGCTCGGCAATCTGAGCTTGCAGGCGGCCGTCGGGAGAGTGGTCGAAGCGCGGGCGATCCGGGGGGCCGCCAGGGGCGGCTACTACCCCGACATCGTTCTCGGGGGTGCGTACAGCTACCAGAAGGTGAGCGAGAACGGGGTCCAGGGCGGGTCGGGCGCGTCGCTGCTCGCCGACCCGTTCGACTCGTGGAGCTTCGGGCTCGACCTGAGCTGGGAGATCGACCTGTTCGGGAAGGTGAGAAGGACGGTCGAGTCGGCGACCGCCCAGCTGCAGGCGTCCGTCGAGGACTATCGCGATGTTCTGGTCACGATGTACGCGGAAGTCGGGTCCGCGTACGTCGACGCTCGCGCCTTCCAGGTCCGCCTGGACTTCGCGAGCCAGAACGTCGAGGCGCAGCGAAACAGCCTGCAGCTCACGCGCGACCGCTTCCGGGCCGGACTCACCTCCGCTCTCGACGTGGCCCAGGCGGAGCAGAACCTCGCTCAGACCGAGTCCTCCATTCCGAGCCTGCAGATCGGACTCGAAGCCTCCCTGAACCGGCTCGCCGTGCTGCTCGGGCAGGCGCCGGGGGCCTTGCACGATGAGCTGGACGAACGCGTAGGCCTCCCGCGTCCCGACGACCAGGTCGCCTACGGGATCCCGGCGGACCTCCTCCGCCGCCGCCCGGACGTGCGTCGCGCCGAGCGCCAGCTCGCGGCCCAGACGGCTCGAATTGGGATCGCTACGGCGCAGCTCTACCCGAGCCTGTCGATCGGCGGTTCGGTCGGAGTCGAAGCGCTGTCCTTCGGTAACCTGGACGACAGCGGCAGCCTGTTCTGGGGCATCGCGCCCAGCATCAGCCTGCCCCTCTTCACGGGGGGCAAGCTCAAGAACCAGGTCCGGGCCGAAGAAGCCCGTACCGAGCAGGCCCTCGCCGCCTACGAACAGACCGTGCTGAGGGCGCTCGAGGAGGTGCAGGACGCGCTCGTGGCGTACGGGCAGGAAAAGCAGCGCCGCGATCGGCTCGCAGAGGCCGTCGTCGCGTCGCAGAGAGCCGTCGATCTCGTGAAGACACAGTACGTGTCCGGGCTGACGAATTTCCAGAACTACCTGGACGCTCAGCGCTCTCTGTTCCAGCAGCAGGATGAGCTTGCGCAGAGTGACGGTCAGGTCGTGATCAATCTAATCGATCTCAATCGCGCCCTGGGAGGCGGCTGGTCTCCGTATCAGGCAGAGGTCACGGCCGCGGCCGCGGCGGGTCAGGCCGCGTCTCCGGCGGATGGAGGTGATCGATGACCGGAAGCCAGAGGGAGCCGAGAATGAGCGACAACGGCAGGCGGCTCGCAGCCTTCAGGCCTCACGTACTGAACGTCCTGCTCTTCACGACCGTCTCGATCGCGGCCGGCTGCGGCGGTGACGAGCCCGTTCTGCAACCGCCGGAGGTCACGGTGTCCAGGCCGCTCGTCCGAGCGGTACGGCCGTTCGTCGACTTCACCGGCACGACGCGGGCGGTGGAATCGGTGGAGATCCGTGCCCGCGTGGGTGGCGTGCTCGAGCAGCAGATCTTCACGCCGGCGGACATCGTCGACGAGGGCCAGGTGCTCTTCGTCATCGAGCCGGAGCAGTACCAGGCGGCCCGCGACGAGGCCTTGGCCGCGCTGCGCTCGGCGGTCGCCGACTCGGCTCTCAAGGAGTCGAATCTCGAGCGCGTGCAGATCGCCATCGAGACGAACGCCGTGAGTCGACAGGACCTGGACCGGGCGCAGGCCGAAAGGGATGCCGCCGTCGCGGCCGTGTTGGGAGCCCGCGCGCGCCTCGTCCGCGCACAGCTGGACTACGATTACACGCGGGTCCGATCGCCGATCGAGGGGCAGGTCGGCAGACGTCTCGTGGATCCGGGCAACCTGGTGGGATACCGCGATCAGACCCTCCTCACCACCGTGAACCGGCTGCGTCCCATCCACGTCTACTTCAGCGCGCCGGAGTGGGTGGTGCTCGCGTTGATTCGCCGGATGGAGGAAGAGGGGGTCAGCCGTGACCTGGATGACTCGACGGCGTCGGCGCGCGAGCCCACCGTGTCCGTCCTCGTCGGGACCTCCGCCGACGGGGACACCTTCCCGTTCGTGGGGCGCATCGACTTCATCGGAAACACCGTGGACCCGGCGACCGGCACCATCGAGCTGCGGGCGGTCTTCCAGAACGACGATCTCCAGTTGTTCCCGGGACTGTTCGTCCGGGTGCGGCTCCTCTCCATCAAGGCGGAAGACGCGCTGCTCGTGCGGGAGGCGGCCATCGGCTCCGACCTCGGCGGCAAGTACGTGTTCGTGCTCGGCGAAGGGAACATCGTGGATCGGCGCTACGTCGAGCTCGGACAGCCGCAACCCGACGGGACGGTCGTCGTGGAGTCGGGGCTGGAGGCGGACGAGACCTACGTATCGAACGGGTTGCTCCGCGCGCGTCCCGGGATGCCCGTCACGCCGCGCACCGAGGAGGAGATGGCCGCGTCGCAGGCGGCCGTGAGCGCGCGCTTCATGGCGGACAGCTCGGCCGCGGCGCCTGGCGAGGAGGAGTAGGCATGTTCAGCCGCTTCTTCATCTACAGGCCGGTCTTCGCATTGGTCATCTCGATCGTGGTCATCATCCTGGGCACCATTTCGATTCCGACCCTTCCGGTGGAATCGATGCCAGACATCACGCCGCCGACCGTGCAGGTGAGCACGAAATTCCCGGGCGCCAACGCGGAGGTCGTTGAGCAGACGGTGACCACGCCGATCGAGAAGGAAGTGAACGGCGTGCAGGACATGATCTACATGCAGTCCAAGAGCACGTCGGCCGGCAGCATGGACCTCACCGTGTCGTTCGAGATCGGGACCGATCCGGACATGGCGGCCGTGTTGACGCAGAACCGTGTCTCGATCGCCGAGCCGCTGCTTCCGGAGGAGGTGAAGCGACAGGGAGTCAAGACGGAGAAGCAGTCCACCCAGCTCACGTTGATGGTGAACCTGATCTCACCGGACGGCCGCTACGACGACGTTTTTCTCTCGAATTACGCCACGACGCAGGTGAACGACGTTCTGGCCCGGGTGAAGGGGGTCGGCAAGGTCCAGGCGATGGGGGCGAAGGACTTCGGGATGCGCATCTGGCTCGATCCCGGGAAGCTCAAGTCGCGCGGGCTCACCACGGACGAGGTCGTGGCGGCATTACGCGAGCAGAACGTACAGGTGGCGGCGGGCAAGATCGGGCAGCCGCCGAATCCGGCCGGCCTCAGCTTCGAGTACGCGATCACGACCCTCGGCCGGCTCGAGACCGTCGACCAGTTCGCGAACATCATCGTGAAGACGGGGGGCGAGGGGGAGCTCGTGCGGGTCCGCGATGTGGCGCGGGTCGAGCTGGGGGCCCAGGACTATTCCTGGTTCGTCCAGCTTGACGGCGCTCCCAGCGTGGGCATCGCGATCTACCAGCTTCCGGGGTCGAACGCCCTCGGAGTGGCGGAGGGGGTCAGGGACGCGCTCGCGGAGCTGGAAGTCAACTTCCCGGAGGGCCTGGAGGCGAGCGTGGCGTATGATTCGACGCGCTACATCCAGGCCTCGATCGAGGAGGTGATCACGACCCTGATTGTCGCGATACTGCTCGTGATCTTCTCGGTGTTCATCTTCCTGCAGGACTGGCGAACCACCGTCATCCCGTCCGTGACGATCCCGGTGTCGCTGATCGGGACCTTCTTCGCGATGAAGCTGTTCGGAATGTCGATCAACAACCTGACGCTGTTCGGCCTCGTGCTCGCGATCGGCATCGTGGTGGACGACGCGATCGTGGTCGTGGAGAACACGATGCGGTTGATCGACGAAGAGGGAATGGAAACGAAGGCGGCCACCGCCAAAGCGATGGAGGAGGTCGGTGGTGCGGTCATCGCCACGACGCTCGTCCTGCTGGCCGTGTTCGTGCCGACGGCCCTGATGCCGGGCCTGACGGGGCGACTGTATCAGCAATTCGCGATCACCATCTCGATCGCGACCGTGTTCTCGTCGGTCAATGCGCTCACCCTGAGTCCGGCCCTCGCCGGGATCCTGCTCCGTCCATCGCCCGAGACGCGCGGTCGGTTGTTCAACAAGTTCAACGAGTGGTTCGAGATCACGACGGGAAAGTACATGGGCGTCGTCAATTCCCTGGTCCGTCGGACCGGCATGGTCATGCTCGTGTTCGCCGGATTCCTCGCATCGGTGTTCCTCGGTTTCCGCTGGCTGCCGGGGGGGTTCATCCCCGATGAGGACCAGGGCTACTTCTTCGTCAATCTGGACCTCCCGGACGGGGCGTCGATGGAGCGCACGGGGGAGGTGCTCGACGGAATCAACAGGGTCATGGCGAACACCGACGGCGTCGAGCACTTCATCACGATCGGCGGCTACTCGTTCCTCAACGGAGTGCAGGGCTCGAACTACGGGGCGGTGATCGCGACGCTCGAGAACTGGTCGGACCGGGGCAGGGAGGAGCACGCGGAGCGGCTGATGGCCAAACTCCAGCGCTACCTGTTCACGATCCAGGAGGGCCGCGCCTTCGCCTTCGGCCCGCCGCCGATCAACGGACTCGGCAACGCGACCGGCTTCTCGATGGAGATGCAGGATCGCGGCGGCGTCGGTCTGCAGCAGCTCGAGGTGTTCGCGCGGGATCTCGTGTCGGCAGGCAACCAGAGCCCCGTCGTCACCCGTCTGAACCAGAACTTCACCGCCAACGTGCCGCAGCTGTTCGTGGACGTGGACCGCAATCGGGTAAAGAGCTACGGCATTCCGTTGCAGAGCGTGTTCAATACTCTGCAGGCGAACCTCGGATCGTCCTACGTCAACGATTTCAACCTGTTCGGGCGCACGTGGCGCGTGCAGGTGCAGGCCGACCAACAGTTCCGGTCCCGGGTATCGGACATCGACCGTCTCGAGGTCCGCAACGCGAGCGGGGACATGGTCCCGATGGGCACCATCGCGCAGGTGAGAGATACCGTGGGGCCGCAGGTGATCACCCGGTTCAACATGTTCCGCGCCGCATCGATCACGGGGGTCCCGGCGCCCGGCAAGTCGTCCGGACAGGCGGTAGCCGAAATGGAGCGCATCGCCGGGCAGGTCCTGCCCCAGCAGATGGGCTATCAGTGGTCGGGAGTGACCTTTCAGCAGATCGCGGCCGGTAACCTGGCGCCCATCATTTTCGGCCTCGCCATCGTGTTCGTGTTCCTGTTCATGGCGGCCCAGTACGAGAGCTGGCTGATCCCCTTCGCCGTGCTGATGGGGGTTCCGATGGCGATCCTCGGCGCGATCGTGTTCACGGGGGCCCGCAGCCTGGACAACAACATCTACACGCAGATCGGCCTGGTGCTGCTGATCGGCCTGTCGGCGAAGACGGCCATCCTGATCGTCGAGTTCGCCAAGCAGTTGCGCGAGGAGGGAAAGGACGTGATCGAGGCGGCGGTCACGGCGGCGCGCCTGCGCTTTCGGCCGATCCTGATGACCGCGATCTCGTTCATCCTCGGCGTGATTCCTCTCGCGATCGCGTCGGGAGCCGGGGCGGCGAGCCGCATCTCGCTCGGCACGGCCGTGCTCGGCGGCATGCTCGTGGCCACCGTGAGCGGCGTGTTCATGATCCCGGTGTTCTACGTCGTGATCCAGAGGCTGGTGGAGCGATCGGGGAAACGGAAAGCGACCGAGACCGCCTGATCGCGATTCGGATCTCCGGCCCGGCCGATCGTCAGTGAGCGGCGGGAGGCGAGATTCGGGCCAGCCAGGCGCCGAGCAGCACCACGGCCAGCATCACGATCGTCTCGAGCCTGACCGTGCGCCGCAGCACCCGTCCCTCGCCGCCGCTGTCCAGGTGCGGCATCACCCGATACCTGTGATGCGCGCCGAAGGCGACGAGCACCACGAGGCCTGCGCTCTTGGCTAGCACGAAGCGTCCGTAGGTCGTTCCCGTGAGCGCCGCCAGGTTCCCCACGTACAGCGCCGACTGCAACGTTCCCGACGCCACGACGAGCAGGACGGCGAGCAGGGCGGTCCCCGAGACGGCCCTTGCGACGCCCCCGAAGTGCCAGGAGTTCGACCCATCGGTCGGACCGTCCGGCGCGACGACGAGGAGCAGGAGCCCGCCGAGCCACAGGGATACGGCGCCGAGATGAACGGCGTTCGCCGGCATGGTGATCCACGACGATGTCGCGGCCGCGTGTCCGGAGGCCGCCCCGATCAGCACGGCACCGAGCGCCAGGCCCGCCGCCGCGCGGCCCCACCGGCGCAGAGTTCCGAGAGCGACCCCGAGGAGAGCGAGGCGGCCGAGGCTCACGAGGCCGGTGTTCGAGCCAACGGCCGCCCGTACGCTTTCCAGGCCGGCACCGGGCGGCACAACTCGGATCACCCACGCGATGAGGTCTGCGGCGCCCAGGAGAAGAGCGGCCCAGCCGAACGCCCACACGGCGCGGGCGATGCGGGGTTCCCGAAGAAGGGGGAGTGCCCCGCAATACCAGAGGATTCCAGCGAATCCCAGCACGGCGATCAGGGCGAGCCCTGCGAGCAGGGCTGCGCCGGTCGGCGGAG
>CANPVW010000048.1 GCA_947581745.1 Candidatus Benthicola azotiphorus | reverse complement strand
AATGAGCTCCGCGGAGCGCGGAGACACCCGCTCACGCCACGGAATCAGAGCCACCGCGATCACGACGGCGACGGGAATTCCGACCTTGCGCAGGAATGCCGCCCGCGGAAGGGCGGCCAGGCGGCCACGCCACGCGGCGACGGGGGCGAGAAGGCCGATGAGGGGCACCTGTCCGTAGAGCTCCGAGTTGCGAAATGCCACGGAAGCCTGCGTGGCCAGGAGCTGGGCGACCTCCATGCCCGCGTCCCCGAGAAAACCGGCCGTGGCGGACTCCATGTAGAAAGCCCCCACCAGTCCCTCGTCGTCCCGAAGCGGGACCAGGCACAGAGAGCGAATGCCGCTTCTCTCCAGCTGGTCCGGGAAGGCGGCCCTCACCGACGAGGCGAGCTCGGTGTCTTCCTCGATATCCGCGACGTACGTGACTTCGCCTCGTTCGAGGAGCCACTCCATCAGCCGGTCGAGCTCCAAGTTCTCGTCCGACCCGGCATCGAACGCTTCCTGACCGGAAATCGCCCTGGGCGTGAGCTGCCCGCTGTCCACCAGCGAAATCACGGCCCGGTCGTAGGACAGCAGTCGGCTTCCCAGATTCACGAGGGACACCGCCAGACGATCCGTGTCCAGCGTGGACGTGATCTCGCGGCTGATGTCGAGCATCGCCTTGAGGTCCCTTGCGCGCAGCTCCGCTCCGTGCAGCTGGGCGTTGCGGAGCGCCAGGCTGGCCGTGGCCGCGAGGCCTTTGAGGAGTGTCAGGTCGGATTCGTCGAACAAGCCGGTGTCCGACTTCTTGTTCAGGACCTGGAGGGCGCCCAGCGTGTCCTCGTTGGTCTTCAGGGGGACCGTGGCCACGGAGCGGGTGGCGAATCCGGTGGCCTCGTCGACCTGGTGAACGAAGCGGGAATCGTGCGTCGCATCGGCCACCAGCTCCGCCTCGCCGCGCCGGGCCACGTCGCCGACGATCCCGGCGCCCATCGGAAGCTCGAGACCCTCGATCTTCTCGCCTACCGGTCCGCGGGCGATCCGGCAGACCAGGACGTCGCCCCTGCGCAGCCAGATGGACCCGGCCTCCGCGCGCAGGATCTCCAGAGCGCGATCGAATACCCTGCCCAGGAGCTCGTCGGCGTCCAGAGTTGACGAAAACTCCAGACCCGCCTCGTACAGAAGCTCCAGCTGTTCGACGGTAAGGCTCGTGTCGGCCAAGATCGGGGCGCCCGGGCTGGGGTTCAGCCGGACCCATCCCATCCGCACCCTTCCCTCGCGCGAGATCGTTCCCGCGCAACCGGCTCTATATCGACGACCTCGGAAGTGGATCCGGGGTGTATCCCGTAACCCGGGGGGGCATCATCTCAGGCCGCAACTGCACCCGATCGGGGCGTCCCGACCCCGCTCAACATAGCCAAACGCGGACGCCGACGCCAAGATTGGAGGCGGTCGCGGCGGCCTTCAGGCGGGATCGCGCGCGGCCTCCGCGAGGCCTGCTTCCTGCAGACGGCGGGCCTCCTCGGCATCCGGCACGTAGTCGGAGTGACACGCCGCCTTGCCTTCCTCGACCTCTTCCACGCCTTTGCGGGTCTTCGTGGCCAGCCTGTGGATCTCCTCCGGGGCGAGCACCCCGCGCTGCTCGAGGATCTGCCGCTGCTCGGCGGTGAGCGCGGCGCTCTTCATCACCTTCTCCCGCACGTACGCGGCGTCCTTGCCGGAGGCGAACTCCTGGATCTCCTTGCTGATCCGCACGCTGCACCAGTCGTGGCCGCACATGGCGCAGAAGTCGGTGTCGACATCCAGGTCCTCGTCGTGCAGGGCCCGCGCCGTGTCAGGATCGAAGCTGAGCTCGAAGTGCTTCTCCCAGTTGAGAGCCGCCCGGGCCTTCGTGAGCTCGTCGTCCCGATCCCGTGAGCCGGGGATCCCGAGAGCCACGTCCGCCGAATGCGCAGCGATCCGGTACGCCACGCACCCCTGTTTCACGTCGTCCTTCTTCGGAAGGCCGAGATGCTCCTTCGGGGTCACGTAGCACAGCATCGCCGCCCCGTGATAGGCGGCCGCGGTGGCACCGATGCAGCTGGTGATGTGGTCGTAGCCCGGGAAGATGTCGGTGACCAGCGGCCCGAGAACGTAGAACGGGGCGCCGTGACACAGCGTCCGCTGCAGCTTCATGTTGTATTCGATCTGGTCGAACGGCACGTGACCCGGACCCTCGACCATCACCTGGCAACCCTTGGCCCACGCCCGCTCCGTCAGCTCCCCCAGGGTCTCGAGCTCCCGGAGCTGTGCTTCATCGGTGGCGTCCGCCAGGCCGCCGGGCCGGAGTCCGTCGCCGAGCGAGAAGCTGACGTCGTACTCGCGCATGATGTCGCAGATGTCGTCGAAGATCTCGTACATCGGGTTCTGCCTGTCGTGCACGAGCATCCACTTGGCGAGCAGCGAACCGCCGCGCGACACGATCCCGATCAGTCGATCCTGGATCAGGGGCAGGTGCTCCCGCAGCACTCCGGCGTGGATCGTGAAGTAGTCGACGCCCTGCTTCGCCTGTCGCTCCAGCGTGTCCAGGATCCAGCCGTGGGACAGGTCCTCGATGCGCCGACCGATGATCATGGAATAGATCGGCACGGTACCTATGGGGACCGTCGAGTTGCGGATGATCGCCTCGCGGCACGCGTCGAGGTCCCCGCCCGTGGAAAGGTCCATCACCGTGTCAGCGCCCCAGCGCTCGGCCCAGCGCAGCTTCTCGACTTCCTCTTCGGTACCGCTGCTCACCGGTGAGGCGCCCATGTTGGCGTTCACCTTCGTCTTCGTGCCACGGCCGATGGCCATCGGGTCGAGCCGGTATCCGAGGTGGACCCGGTTCGCCGGGATGATGAGCCGTCCCGCGGCGATCTCTTCCCGGACCTGCTCCGGAGACAGGTGGGATTCGCGCTCCGCGACGCGGCGCATCTCGGCCGTGATCACTCCGAGACGGGCCTTTTCCAGCTGCGTCACCGCCCGATCCGTCCCACGCGGAGCCGGGTTGAAGTCCCACGCCGTGTTCGGCGATGGCGCAGGCATGCCCGGAGTGTCAGGGGAGGAAAACATCAGCGGGCCGCCGACATCCGGCGCGAGCGCGAAGCTGCCGGGAGTGGTCCCCTGGCCGGTGGTGGAGGGATCGAGGGCCCCGTGCAGGGGAAGGTCGAACCGGCTGCCTGCGGACGGCTTGATCAAGTGCGTATCCTGCATCGAGAGCATCTCCGGGTCCCGGCCGCTCACCGGAACGCTGACTGAGTCCAATCTACGTAATGGGCTGCGGGTCACAAAGGAGCGTCCGGAGCCTCTGTTTCCGATTCGCTTCGCAGCCTAACGTGTGCTTGTTCCGTGCCCCCCACGCCTCCGAGAGGATCGCGAAGTGAAGCGCAGATATCAGCCGTTTCGTATTTGGGTCGCTCTCCTGCCGGCCCTGTGCGCAGCCTCGATGATCGCGCCCGTGCCGGCCGCGGCGCAGGTCGACCCGGAACCGGGCCAGCCACCCGCAGGCTGGGAGGACCTGACCGGGTCGCTGGAAGAGTACGTCACCGCGAGCGGGATCGTCGGCGCCTCGGCCGTCGCGGTGCGCGAAGGCAGAATCGTGGCCCGATACGACCTCGGGTACGCAGACGTCGCCGGGGGAATCCGCGTGGGACCCCGCACCATCTATCACTGGGGGTCCATCACCAAGACGCTCACCGCCATCGCGATCATGCAGCTGCGCGACCGCGGGCTGCTCTCCCTGGACGACCGGGTGACGTACTGGGTCCCCGAGCTTCGGCGGATTCACGACCCTTACGGAGCGATCGACAGCATCACGATCGAGATGCTGCTCACGCACAGCGCGGGGCTGCAGAATCCCACCTGGCCGTGGACGACGGGGCGGGATTGGGAACCGTTCGAGCCCACCACCTGGAACCAGCTCGTGGCGATGATGCCCTACCAGGAGCTCCTGTTCCGCCCCGGCGAGCGTTACTCGTATTCGAACCCCGGCTTCATCTACCTGGCCCGGATCATCGAGGCGCTGACCGGCGACGCGTGGCAGGCGTACGTGCAGAAGAATATTCTGTCGCCCCTGGGACTTACACGAAGCTACTTCGGGACGACGCCCTACTGGCTGGCTCAGGATCGATCGCACAATTACGACGTCGTATCGGCGCCCGACGGGGCTACCGAGCTGATCGACAACGGCGCGGATTTCGATCCGGGAATCACGATCCCGAACGGAGGGTGGAACGCTCCGCTGGAGGACCTGGCGACCTACGCCGCCTTCTTGTCGACTACGGGCTCTCCCGACCCCGCAACGCAGCAGCGGTGGGAAGCCGTGCTGTCCCGGTCGACCCTCGCGGAGATGTGGGTGCCGCGCCTCCCCGTCTCCGAGGACGAGACAACCGGACGGGCCGACAGCCTCGGCCTCTCGTTCTTCGTGGTCCACGACGGCGGCCGGACCGTGATCGGCCACACGGGAAGCCAGGCGGGCTACCGCGCGTTCTTCTATTTCCAGCCGGCGAAGGAGGCCGCCGTGATCCTGGTCTTCAACACGGCGAACGAGGTGGCAGGAGAGGAGGCGGACCGGGCGTTCGAAGCGATGCTGCAAGCGGCGTTCGTCGTAGCGGATCCGGTTCCTGTCGGCGCGCGTTGACCGCGGGCTGGCCGCGGGACTCGGTTTGCGCTACGCTCACGGGCGTTCAGGACGTTCGCGAACTGGATGACCCACCAGCACAGGAAGATCGACATGGCACTGTACACCTGCCCTACCTGCGGAATGAGCGTCGGGATCATCACATGTGGAAACTGCGGCGCCGAGCTCGTTCACGAGACGCTCACGAAGGATGACGGAGGCACGGTTCACGTGTCGAAGTGCCCGAACGGGCACGGCATGATCAAGTCGCCGCAGTGCTGCGGACAGGACATGACCTGCGCCGTGTAGAACGCGGAATCGATGCGCTCGGGAGGCCGGGCGCGCCGGCCTCGACCCACCGGCGGTCGCTCGCAGCTCAGCGGGCGGCCGTTTCGCATCGGCACCCCCCGCCTGCACCGCACGGGACCGTGTGGGTATACTGGTACCACGCAGTTCATCCCGGCTACGAAGGCGAGCCAACAAGCGAATGACCCCGTCACGCAGTCAGGTCGAGGCGCTCTTCGAGGGCGCGCTCGGGCGCGCTCCCGAAGAGCGGCATGTCTGGCTGAAGAACGTGTGCGGCGGAGACGATGTCCTGCTTTCCGAGGTGGAAGCGCTCCTCGCAGCGCACCTCCGCGCAGACGGCATCCTCTCTTCGATACCCGAGGCTGAATCGCGTCCTTCTCCGGGGTCGTCCGACCTGGACCCTCACGAAGCCCTTCACCGGGAGCTCGGCGACCGTTACTCGCTGGAGGACATCCTCGCCGAGGGCGGCATGGGCACCGTGTACCGTGCGCGTGACCGCAAGCACGACAGGCTCGTCGCGATTAAGACCATCCACCCCAATCTCGTGGACCGGATGGGGCTCAGCCGGTTCCGGCGAGAGATCCAGGTCACGGCGACACTACGGCATCCTTACATTCTCCCTCTCCTTGACTCGGGCGCGGCGGGACGCTTCCTCTACTACATCATGCCGTGCGTGGAAGGAGAGTCCCTCAGAGGGCGGCTCGCGCGTGAGGGTCGCCTGACCACGCCGGAGGCTGTCTCGATAGCCCTCGACGTGGCCGAGGGCCTCGAGTACGCCCACCGGATCGGGATCATCCACCGGGACATCAAACCGGCCAACATCCTCCTGGAAGGCGGACACGGGCTGATCTGTGACTTCGGGGTGGCCAAGGCCGTCTCGGAAGCTGCCGCGGGTCCGAACGCCGCGGCCATCACGGGCACCGGGAGGGCCATCGGCACGCCTGCCTATATGGCCCCCGAGCAGTTCACGGGAGAGGCCGGGCCCGAATCGGACGTCTACGCGCTCGGCGCAGTTCTCTTCGAGTGCCTGACCGGCGACCAGTGGCCGATCGCCGGAAGGTCGGAGCCCGACTGGAGCGGAGTCGATCCGGGCCTCCGGGCCGTTCTCCGCAAGGCTCTGGAGTCGAAGCCGGAAGAACGCTGGCCTGACGCCGGCGCGCTGCGTCACGAGCTCGGCGAATGGCGTGCGGGCCGCGCAGCGCAGCGCGCCCCGAGCCCGGCGAGTAGCGGGCTCGTGGGCCGGATCCGGGAGCTCCTGTTCGGCTCGTCCAGCGGAAGGCCCAGCAAGAAGTCCGTGGCCGTCCTTCCGATCGAGAACCTCAGCCGGGACGAGGACACCGAAGTGATGGCCGATGGCATCACGGAGGACATCATCACGCACCTCTCGCGGATCCGGGATCTGAAGGTCATCTCCAGGACCTCGGTGATGCGGTACAAGAACCTCGATCCTACGCCCCGACAGATCGGGCGCGAGCTGGGTGTCGCGAACGTGCTCGAAGGCACGATCCGGCGGTCGGGAGACCGGCTGCGTATCGTCAGCCAGCTGGTGGACACCCGTACGGAGGAGTGCCGGTGGAGCGAGACCTTCGACCGCGACATGACGGACATCTTCGGCATGCAGAGCGAGGTGGCGCGGAAGATCGCTGACTCCCTCCAGGCCCGGATCTCGGATACGGAGCTCTCGCTGATCGGAAGAAGGCCGACCGAGAACGTCGAGGCGCACAAGCTGTATCTTCGTGGCCGGTTCCTGTGGAACCGCCGCACGAAGGACGCTCTTCTCAGGGCCGCCGCCTCGTTCGAGCGAGCCATCGAGCTGGACGGTGAGTACGCGCCGGCCTACGCGGGCCTGGCCGACACCTGGCTTCTGCTGGGCGCCTACGGCTATCGGCCGGAGATGATGGCCGTAGCGGAAGCGAAGGCGGCGGTCGAGCAGGCTCTGGAGCGCGACGAGCGCCTGGCCGAGGCGCACGCATCGCTGGGTCAGGTGTGGCGCACCGAGATGAACTGGAAGGCCGAGGAGACGGAGTACCGGCGCGCGATCGAGTTGAACCCGAACTACGCTACCGCGCACCAGTGGTACGCCACCCTCCTCGCTGCCCTGGGCCGGCTCGACGAGGCCCTGGTCGAGATCAGGATCGCGCAGGACCTGGATCCGTTGTCGAACGCCATCGGCGTGACGGCGGGCAGCATCCTGTGCCTGAGGAGAGACTACGGCGAGGCCATCGCCCAGCTGCACCGGACGCTCGAGCTCGATCCCAACTACTTTTCCCCGTACGCGTGGCTGATCAACGCGTGTGGAGGCGCCGGGAGGAGGGAAGAAGCATTTAGGGCATTCGAGAAGGTGGCGGAGCTGCGCCCCGACCTCCCTCACCCCGAGCTGTTCAAGGCGCTGGTCCACGCTTTCGTCGGTGAGCCCGCACCGGCACGAGAAATCCTTCGTGACGTCGACGTCGATGAGACGGACCCCATCTGGAGGGCGATCATCTACGCTTGCCTCGGCGACGCGGATCGCGCGTTCGATCTGCTGAACGGCGCGCTCGATGATGACAGCTGGTGCATGTTCCGACTGACCCGGAACCTCCTCCTGTACGTGAAGACGGGATCCTGGTTCGACCCGGTCCGATCCGACCCCCGGTTCGAGTCCCTCCTCCGGCGCATGAACCTGTCGGCCTGACTCACGGCCCACCCCCAACGGACGTCGACGGACTGTCCACGGCGCTCGTTTGTATATATATTGTCTATGACAAATATATAACAGAGAGGTAGCGTGGAATTCAGTGCGATGATTCGGATCTATGCTGCAGCGCTGGTCACCTTCCTGGCGCTGGACTTCGCCTGGCTGGGAGTCGTGGCAGGGGCTTTTTACCGGACGGAGATGGGATCGCTGATGCGGGAACGGGTGCTGTGGCTCCCCGCACTGGCGTTCTATGCGCTGTTCGTGGTCGGGATCATCGTGTTCGTCGTGATTCCGGCCGTCGAGCGAGAATCGGTCGCGCGCGCCGTCGGGATGGGCGCATTCTTCGGGCTCGTGACATACGCGACCTATGACCTCACGAACCTGGCGGTCCTGCGAGGATTTCGAGCGCAACTTGCGCTCGTCGACATGACTTGGGGCACCATTCTGTGCGCGGCGGTCTCGGCGGTCGGCTACTTCGTCGCCAACCGCC
>CANPVW010000047.1 GCA_947581745.1 Candidatus Benthicola azotiphorus | reverse complement strand
GTGAAGACCTACATCTTCCGCGCCCGGCGGGAGCTCCGGGACCTCCTGGAGGAAGTCCGCGAGGAAGACGACGAACCGTGAAACTCCCCGGCATCCACACCCGTAAGGCTGGGGGAACGAAGGAGTGGAAACAGGCATGAACGCCAGACAACGGGACCGAATGGGGCATCTGCAGGTGGAGGAGCTGGACGCGCTGGCTATCGCCGGCGAACCCGAGCTCCCGGCGCCGCGATCCGCGCATGCCGCGGAGTGCGAGCGCTGTCGACGCGAGGTGGATGAGATCCGGGCCCTGCACGGCCTGCTTGTCGCACTGTCGCCGTTGCAGCCCCTTGTCGGGTTCTCGGACCGCGTGATGCAGAGCGTGCGGCTGCCGCTCCCCTGGAGGTTGCGGGTGCTCGAAGCCGTGCGGCGTCACCAGCTGGCCGCGGCCGGCGCCCTGGCCGGCTCGGTGGCGGCGATCGGCGCGGGTCTCGCCTGGATCACCCGGTATCCGGAGCTCACTCCGGTGACGATCGCGGCGTTCCTCGTCGAACGCTCGACGGCGCTGCTTTGGAGCGGCGTGATGGAGGTCGGACGCCTGGTGTACGGAGCCGGGATCCTGGATGCGGCGCAGGGCATTGCCGGACAGCTCACGCCGCTCACCGCCTTCGTCGCCGTCGCTACGGTGCTCGTGGTGGGCCTGGCGGCCCTGAGGATCATGCTTTCACTGATGAACGTGGCCCCGGCCTCACGGCGGGCAGATGCAGCCTGAGGCGGAGCGCGGAGAGATGAACAGAAACGTTTCAGTCAGGAGTTCGAGAACGATGCGAGCAGGGTGGATGGCAGGCGTGACGGTGGCCCTTCTGTGGCCCGCCGCGGCCGGGTTGATGGCCCAGCAGGCGGCCGTTACCGGCAGCGAAGTCTCGCTGGCAGCCGGGGCGGCGAGCCTGGAGCTGGCGCTGGCGGATGGGGGATCACGCGTCGTCTCGCTGCGCGAAGGCGAGGTGCTCATCGACGGTGAGGTCCAGGGTACGTACGAGCCCGGAGGATCTCTGGACAACTCCTGGCGGTCGCTCCTCACGAACCCGTCGCTGTTCGAAGGATCGGGCGTGGCGGATCGACTCGCCGAGTGGGTGCCCGACGCGAGCGGCGACGCGGAAGCCGCTTCGGGCACCGTCCTCGAGGCCCTGTTCGATCGCCTGGCGGAGAGCTCGAACCGGACTGCCGCGGCGGCTGTCCAGGAAACGCCGACCGTCGACGCGTCGGGCGGAGGCCAGGTGGCGATCGCGCCGGGGAAGATCATTTCCCTCAGCGAGCTCACCCGCAACGTCGACCGCCTGAATCGGCAGCTCGAAGCCATCGGCGGACAGGCCAAGAGCCTCGAGGAGAGCCTCGCGCTGGTCGTGCACGACGACTACACGGTGGAAGCCGGGCAGACCGTGAACGGCAGCCTGGCGCTTCTGTCCGGCGACCTCACCCTGGAAGGTACGGTGGACGGTGACGTCCTCGTGCTCGACGGCGTGCTCACGCTGGAACCCTCGGCACGCGTCTCCGGCGACATCCTGCAGCTCGGGGGCGACGTCGTGAGCGACGGTGGACGGGTGTCGGGAGAACTGGTGTCGCTGCTGGCGGGAGACCTCACGGGGCTGGTTTCCGGTGACCTGTCGGCCGACCTGGCGGACGACATCGAGATACCGACACGGGTACACGTCCGTTCGGGGGGAAGAGGCTTCTTCGGGTCGATCGGCCACAACATCGGTCGCGCGATCGGCGGAGTAATGGCAGCCGTCGTGTGGCTTCTCGCTCTGGCGGCCCTGGGATTCGTCGTCGTGTACTTCTTCCGCACCCGGCTCGAAGTCGTGGCGCAGACGGTCCGCAAGGAGACCGTCCGTTCCTTCGGCGTGGGCCTGGCGGGAGAGCTGCTCGTGTTGCCGGTCCTCCTGCTGCTCGTCGTCGGCATCGTCACCTGGCTGGTGATCCCGGTCTACGCCCTGGCCGTCGCGCTGGCGATTCCGGCCGGTTACCTGGGCGTAGCGCACGCGGTCGGTGAGGCGGCGCAGGAGCAGCGATTCGACTGGATGGAGCGGTTCCATCTGCGACGCTCGAGCGCGTATCACTACGTGTTCAACGGTCTCATCTTCCTGCTGGCGCCGTTCGCGATCGGATCGGTGCTCTACCTGCTCGGGGGCATGCTCGGGTTCGTGCGCGGCCTGGTGTTCTTCGCCGCCGGCGTCCTGACGTGGGCGGCGGTCACGACCGGTTTCGGAGCGATCATACTGACACGCGGGGGGGGGCGCCGCAGCCGCGCCTCGCAGGCCGAGCTCGATGATTTGTTTTCGGCGCCGGACCCGTTCGAGTCAAAGGGTGAGGCCAGTGCTTAAGAATTCGGGTTTCGCGGTGGCGGTGCTCCTGGCTGGCGGCTCTCTGATGGCAGCTGCACCGCTGGCCGCGCAGGAAGCGGACTGGACGGAAGTCCGGGCGCGGCGTCAGGCGGACGGAGTTCACGCGGTGACGCTGGATGTAGAATACATCGCGGGCGATCTTCGCGTCGCCCCTGCGGCGAAAGGCCTGCTGTACGACACCCACCTCCGGTACGACGCCTCCCGGATGACGCCCCGACGCCAGTGGTCGATGGACGGCGACGCGGCACGCCTCGAGCTGGGTTTTCAGGGCCTCGGCGACGACGGGGACATGGACCTGGACTTCGATGGCGATGAGCACGGGTTTCTCGAGCTCGGCCTGAGTCGCGATGTTGCGACGGATCTGCGGCTCAAGGTCGGGGCCGCGCACAGCGAGGTTGACCTGGGCGGGATCCCGCTGACCGGACTGCTCTACCAGACTGGCGCTTCGAACACCGAGATCCGGTTCGACGCACCGAATCCCGCAGTTCTGAAGCACGTGGAGCTGGCCGTCGGCGCGGCCGAGTTCAGTGCGACGGGCCTCGGGAATGCGCATTTCCAGGAGCTCGAGTTCAAGGGCGGCGTGGGCGACGTCACGCTCGACTTCACCGGCGACTGGCCGGCCGACGCCAGCGCCACGATCGAGATGGGACTCGGAAGCCTCACGCTGGTCGTCCCGGATGGTCTCGGGGTCCGCATCTCCAAGACGGGCTTTCTCGCATCGCTCGATGCGCCGGACTACTCGAAGGTGGACGGCGCCTGGCAGTCTCCCGGCTGGGATTCCGCGTCCCGCCACCTGGACATCCGGTTGCGCGCCGCGCTGGGCACCATCGAGGTACGCCGGGCCCGCTGAGCCGTGTCCGTCCCCCTCAGTCCCGGTGCGTCCGCACGCTCACCCGATCGCCGCGGCCGGCCGACAGCCTCTCGGCGGCGCTTCCGTTCCGCACAGCGATCTCCAGCATGCCGGCGGACCCGACGAGCGCGAGCAGCTCGCCGGGCCCGGCCGCCGCGTAGTGAGTCCGCAGACCCGAGACCTCCTCGCCGCCGACTTCCACCAGGGCGGTCGGGCTCACCCACCCGCCCGGGATGTCCGTGATCAGATTGCCGAACCGGTCCACTTGAGTCACGTGCCCGCGAACCGCGGTACCGAGACGCTCCGGAGCCGGCAGATCGAGCCGAACGAGGTCGTCCGGGGAGAGGGGGCTTCCCAGTTGCTCCGAAGCCCCCCCGGCCGCGAGCCACGCCGCAGCCGGTGCAAACAGGTCCCGTCCGTGGAAGGTCACGGAGGCGGGAGAAAGTCCGAGAGAGTCCGGATCCAGGAGTCGTACCTCGGCTGGAACGGACTCGACGGCCAGTGAGATCAGGCCGTTGTCCGGGCCCACGAACCAGCGGTCGCCGTGCCGCAGGGCGACCGCCCTGCGATCTCCCCCCACACCGGGATCCACGACCACGAGGTGCACCGTGCCGGGCGGAAACCGTTCCCACACCCGCCCCAGCACGCGCGACGCCGACTCCACGTCGCCCGGCTCGATGTCGTGCGTCACGTCCACCAGTGTGGCATCCGGGCAACGGTGAAGCAGCACGCCCTTGACCTCGCCGACGTACGCGTCGCTGGTCCCGAAGTCGGTGATCAGGGTCACTATGGCCGCAATGCCTCCCGGATCGGGGCCGCGGCCCGGCCACGTCGCCTGCGCCACGGTTCGCTCATACGGTGCGATCCATCCAATGCCCGCGCCGCCAGATCCATGCCGCCGCGATCCCGCGGGCGACCGCCGTCCCGCTGATCGTCCACCAGATCCCGGCGAGGCCCAGCGGCCGGCTGAGGAGCGGGGCCAGCGGGAGCCGGAGTAGCGTCAGGACGCTGGACGGTATCCAGGGGATCAGCGAATAGCCCGCCCCCTCCATCGCCATCTGGAGGACGATCTCCAGGGCCATGAACACCTGCGCGACGGCCACGATCCGAAGGTAGCTCGTGCCCGCGGCAATGACCGCCGCATCCTCCGTAAACACCGCCATCAGGTGGCCGGGGACGAGCAGGAGCGCGAGCCCGACGAGGGCCATCAGCGCCACGGCATACCCGTTCGCCACGCGTCCGGCCAGGAGGGCGCGCTGCTTCGATCCCGCCCCGAGATTCTGTCCTACCGCCGTGGCGGCGGCCAGCCCGAAGCCTATGCACGCCATGTAGCCCAGCGACTCTACCTTGTGTCCGACTCCCAGGGCGGCGAGGGCCGCGGTGCCGAAGCGGCTCGTGAACCGGGTGAGCACGATGTACACGAAAGAGAACAGCGCACCTCCCGCGGCCACCGGGAGCCCGATCAGGGCCATCTTGAGGATCGGACGGACGGACGGCACCGCCCGCACCACCAGACCCCTCCGGACCAGCCACCGATAGCCGACGAAACAGCCGGCGGCGCGTGTGACGAGGGTGGCGAGAGCCGCGCCCTGGATCCCCATCATCGGGAAGGGACCGATCCCGAGAATGAGGAGCGGGTCGAGGAGCGTGTTGAGCCCGAGCGAGACGGCGAGAAGCAGGAGCGGCGTGCGCGTGTCTCCCGCGGAACGAAACGCGGCCTCCATGACGAAGTACGTGAACACGATCGGGGCGCCCGCCAGGTACACGGCCAGGTAGCTGGCACCCTCCACGGTCACTTGAGTCGGGGTGGCCATGAGGCGAAACAGGGGCGACAGGACGAACAGACCCAGGGCCCCGAGCACGGCCGAAAGCCCGACCGCGAGCCAGAAGGCCTGGTAGACGGCCGCGGCCGCCTCGCGCGGCTTCCGCTCGCCGTACCGCCGGCTGGCCACCGCCGTGAGGCCGACCCCGGACAGCTCGGCCATCGAGAGCAGCAGCCACACCGTGAAGCCGGCGGTGCTGACTCCGGCGAGGGCGACCGGGCCGAGGCCGCGCCCTACCCAGAAGGTGTCCACGACGTTGAACAGGCCCTGCAGCAAGGTGGCCCCGACGGCGGGCCCCGCCAGGCGAAGGACAGCCCGCCGGACCGAGCCGGCGGTGGGATCGACCCGCCTGCTGTCGCTCAGGGGGCTTCCGGGCTCCCAACGGCGGCGACGCGAGCTTCCACGACCTGCGCGATCGTTTCCAGGGCCACTCCCTCGGGTGAGTCCGGGCGCCCGATCACCGTCGGCGTGCCTCGGTCACCTTCCTGGCGGACCGCCAGACCGAGCGGCACGGCTCCGAGAAACGGAATGCCCAGCGATGCCGCCAGCGCCTCGCCACCGCCCGAACCGAACAGGTCGTGGGTGGAGCCGCAGTCCGGGCACACGAATCCTCTCATGTTCTCCACGATGCCGAGGACGGGCACGTCCACGCTCTCGAACATCCGGATGCCCTTCAGGACGCCCGTGACCGAGACGTCCTGCGGGGTGCTCACCATCACGGCGCCATCCACCTTCACGAGCTGCACGAGCGAGAGCTGCGCGTCGCCGGTGCCGGGCGGAAGGTCCACGACGAGGTAATCGAGTTCGCCCCACACCACCTGGTGCAGGAACTGACGGACGATTCCCATGATGATCGGGCCGCGCCAGATCGCCGGAGTTTCCTCGTCCACCAGGAAGCCGAGGCTCATCAGCTTCACTCCGTGCGCCTCGACCGGTACGACCTGCTCGCCCTGGACCCGCGGCCGTCCGGTGGCCCCGAACATCGTCGGGATGTCCGGCCCGTAGATGTCGGCGTCCAGCAGTCCGACCCGGTAGCCCTTCTTCGCCCAGGCCGCGGCGAGGTTCGTCGACACGGTCGACTTGCCGACGCCTCCCTTTCCCGAGCTCACGGCCACCACGTGACGCACCCCGGCGAGCGGCTCGGCCTCGGAGGGATGCCTCGACGCTTCCTCCCGGCTCACCTGGCCGGCGGATCGCGGTCGTCCGCCGGCGCCCGCTCCGGCCGCCCCGGCGCCCGCCGGCCCGACTACGGGCAGCGATCGCCGGCTCTTTCCGGGCTCGCGGGGTCCTGGCGCGGCAGGCACGGTGCCCGGCGGAGGAGGAGAGGGCGCTGCCGTCGGGCGGACATCCGCGTGGCGCACTCCGCTCACTCCGGTCAGCACCAGGCGAACGGTCTCGGCGAGGGACGGATCGTCGGACGGCCGGAGTCCCAGCCGCACCGATACGCGTCCCTCTTCCTCCACCAGCACGTCGGCGACGAGCCCGAGCTCCACGATGTCCGGCTCGCCCGCCGCGGGCCGCACCCTTCGAAGCGCGGACTCGACACGTTCTCTTATGGATTGCGCATCCATGGCCTGGATACCGTTCTGTTCGGGTCAAGACGTGTGCGGAATCCGGGACCCCTCGGCCCCGGGGAACGGCGATCCCGTCAGACGGAGACGGACTCGACCGATCGGACTTCCGGCACCTGCATTCTGAGACGCTGCTCGATGCCGGCTTTCAGGGTGAGCATCGACATCGGGCATGCGTGGCAGGCGCCGACCATCCGGATCCGGACGACTCCGTCGAGCTCGTCGAATCCGACCAGCTCGATGTCGCCCCCGTCCGCACGAATGGCGGGCCGGACCGAATCGAGGATCTCCTCGATCCGTTCCCTCGCGGTGGCACTCCGGGTCGCGGCGCTGCTCTCGTTCATCTGCACTTTTCGCGTGTTCGGTCCGCCGGCCTCCCGGGGGGCCGGTCCCTGGATCGCTCGGAAGCTATTCCCGGCATAAAACACCGTCAACGACGTGGGGTTTCCCCCCTCGCCCCCACGAACCGCTCCACGATCTTCGCCCCGTGCTCCCGGCCGTTCTGGATGAAGATCCGATTCGCATCGAACCCCGCGGCCAGCACGCCCGCGATGAACACGCCCGGGACATCCGTCTCCATCGTCTCCGGATCGTGGGCCGGTATCCCGGTCTCGGGGTGCATTGACACTCCGAGACCTCGCAGGAGGCCCGGGTCCGGGTGAAAGCCGGTCATCGCCAGAACGAAGTCGTTGGCGAGCCAGCGGTCGGAGCCTCCGTCCAGGTCCCTGAGGAGAACGCGCGTGGGCTCGATCCGTTCAACCCGGTGTTTCCAATGGACCGCGATGTCCCCCACTTCGACCCGGTTCGCGATGTCCGGCAGCACCCAGGGCTTCACCCCGCGATCGAACTCCTCGAACAGGTGGACGAGGGTCACCCGGGCCCCGGCACGAAAAGTCCTCAGCGCCGCCTCGACGGCCGAGTTGCCGCCTCCCACCACGAGCAGGTCCTGCTCGAAGTAGAGGTGCGGGTCTCTGAAGTAGTGGGCGACTTTCGGAAGCTCCTCTCCCTCGACGCCGAGCAGATTGGGCGTGTCGAAGTAGCCGGTCGCGACCACGACGGCGTCGGCCTCGTACGTCCGCCTCCTGGCCGCGCGCCGGGTGCCGACGCGGAAGGCCCCGTTCGAGCGCTCGACCGACTCGACCCTCTCGTACTGCCGCACGTCGAGTCCGAAGTGGGTCGTGACGCGTCGATAGTACTTGAGCGCTTCCGACCGGGTGGGCTTGTCCTGCGATACGACGAACGGAACCCCGGCCACTTCCAGGTGCTCGGCGGTGCTGAAGAAGGTCATGCCGATCGGATAGCGCTCGATGGAGCTCACGACCGGCCCCTTGTCCACCAGGATGCACTCGACTCCCGCGAGCCTCGCCGCGGCGCCGACGGCGAGTCCGCACGGGCCGGCGCCCACCACCAGGATGCGGGTGCTCGTCCGCCCGCTCATTCGTCGTCGCTCACTCTCGCGGGGGCGATCCTGAACCGGCCCACCGACCGGCCGATGAAGCGTTCACGCTGGAGAGGCACCTCCACCAGCTCGCCAGCCCGCCAGATCTTGTTCAGATCGCGGTAGTGGCGGCTGAACGGGTTCCCGCTCTGTCCCGTGGGCACGAGAAAGCGCCCCACCGGACCCGTGCGTTCCAGGCGCGCGATGAACCTCTCGGACGGCCCGTACTCGCTGAGCCAGGGAGGCGACCACGAGGTCGAGTCCAGCGCGTCCCACTTCCGGTAGTCGTCGGGTCGCACCGTGTTGGGCCCGCCGGGTGACGGATACGGACCGATGGTGAAGCCGAACAGTCGCTGCAGCCACGCGTTCCGGCCCAGGGGATGAACGTGCCGCTCCCGGTGGAGCTCGCCCCAGGTCGCCGTGCCAACGGCGCTCGCCGCGTCCTCCATCGCCCGCTCGGCCAGTTCGTCCAGCGTCTCCCGTTCCGGCGTTCGGACGTCGTCGATCCACGGATTGGGATCGCCCTCGTCGAGCACGGCCATGAAGGCCTTGAGCGGAAAGAACGACCACTCCGGCGAATCGGCGTACTCGTCCGCGGCGATCAGGGAGCGGAGGCGGAAGAGCCACGAATAGAACAACGGCGCGCCGCGCGAGTCCTCGTCGACTCGCCCGTCCCACGATTCGAGGCGCACGGCCTCCTCGTCCCGTCCCATCCGTCTCGCGGTCGAGATCGCGAGCGGGAGATAGCGCTCACCCAGCAGGCTGTAGGTGTCCTTCTGCAGGCTCAGTACCGCCTCGAGGTCCCAGTCCTCGCGTCCTGCGAGCCGGTCCGAGATGCGCTCCGCGCGGAACGGCGCCGCGTAGTCCGTCGAGATCGCCGTCCCGAGGCCCGGCGCCTGCAGGTTGTTCGCCGAGGCGTAGAATCCCTCGGGAGGATCGGAGCCCGACGGGTGCAGGGCCGGCGGCCAGGTCCCCTGGAATCCCACGCCCATCCGCTCCGCGTCCACCGGAATCGAACCGTCCCACTCGCCGCGGATCGGCACCCGG
>CANPVW010000046.1 GCA_947581745.1 Candidatus Benthicola azotiphorus | reverse complement strand
CGCCGGGCGCACGGTCTGCGCATGCTGGTCGTGCGCGGCTTCAACCTGGTCGGTCCGGGCCAGGAGCCGCCGTTCGTCGTTCCAGAGTTCGCCGCTCAGGTCGCGCGAATCGCGAACCGGGAGATCGAGGCCCTCGTGAAAGTCGGGAACCTGGATGTCGAGCGTGACTTCACGGACGTTCGCGACGGGGTGAGGGCGCTTCGGCTCCTGATGGATCTCGAGAGTCCGGGGGCGGCGTACAATGTAGCTTCGGGGCGCACGATCCGGATCGGGACGATCCTGGACTGGATCGTGGACGAGGCGGGCATAGAGGTAGAGATTGAGGTCGTACCGAGCCGCGTGCGTCGCGAGGAACTCGCCATGGTCGCCGGGGACACGCGGCGCATTCGGGAGGACACGGGTTGGGAGCCGGGGCGTGACGTCGAGGCGTCCGTCCGGGAGACATACCGCTGGATCAGTGGAAGGTACGGGAGAATCGAAACCAAGGGCACGGTTGTCTGAGCGAGGTAGATATGAACGTCACCGTCGTGGGGAGCGGATACGTCGGTCTGGTCGTGGGTGCGTGCCTGGCCGAGACCGGCAATCAGGTCGCGTGCGCGGACATCGACGAACGAAAGATCGACCTCCTGAATCGGGGGCAGAGCCCCATATACGAGCCGGGGCTCGATCGCCTGCTGCACAGAAACCTGGAGGAGGGGAGGATCCGGTTCACGACCGACGTGGCGGACGCCGTGCGTGCCGGTCGCGTCGTGTTCATCGCGGTGGGCACTCCGCCGGATGAAGACGGATCGGCGGACCTCCAGCACGTTCTGGCCGTGGCGCGCGTGATCGGCCAGAACCTGGTGGATGAGAAGGTCGTGATCACGAAGAGCACCGTTCCCGTGGGGACGGCCACGAAGGTGCGCGCGGAGATCGAGAAACACACGGACGGGAAGTTCCACGTTTGCTCGAACCCGGAGTTTCTCAAGGAGGGCGCTGCGATCGACGACTTCATGCGTCCGGATCGAGTGGTCTGCGGGATCGAATCGGAAGAGGCCCGACCCGTGCTCGAGGAGCTGTACGAGCCGTTCGTACGAAGCGGCAATCCCCTGATATTCATGGATATCGCTTCGGCGGAGCTCACGAAGTACGCGGCGAACGCCATGCTGGCCACCCGCATCAGCTTCATGAACCAGATCGCATCCCTGTGCGAGGCCGCGGGTGCCGACGTCGCGATGATCCGCCGTGGCGTGGGCTCGGATCCGAGGATCGGGGCGTCATTCCTGTACGCCGGCGCGGGCTACGGTGGAAGCTGCTTCCCGAAGGACGTAAGGGCGCTCATTCAAACCGGCGAGGAGATGGGGGTCGACCTCTCGATCCTCAAGGAAGTGCACCAGACCAACGAGCGCCAGAAGCAGGTGCTCGGGCGGAAGATCCGGACCCGGTTCGGGGACGACCTCTCCGGACGGAAGTTCGCCGTGTGGGGCCTCGCGTTCAAACCGGAGACGGACGACATGCGGGAGGCCGCCTCGGTCGCGCTGATCGAGGAGCTTCTGGCCAGCGGGGCCACCGTGACCGCACACGATCCGGTGGCCGAAGAGGTCGCACGGGAGTGGTATCTCGGAGACCGGATAGAGTACGCCTCGGACGAGTACGCGGCCCTCTCGGGCTCCGCGGCGCTCGTGGTGGTCACCGAGTGGCTGCAGTATCGCCGGCCGGACTGGGATCGGGTCCGCGAACAGCTCGAGAAGCCGATCGTGTTCGACGGTCGCAACCTCTACGATCCAGGACGTATGCGACGAATCGGGTTCGAGTACTATCCGATCGGACGCGAGCAGGTCCGATGAGAATACTGATCACCGGGGCGGCGGGCTTCCTGGGATCGCACCTGACGGACCGGTTCCTGGCCGACGGGTACCATGTCATCGGCATGGACAACCTGATCACGGGCAGCCTCGACAACATCGCTCATCTCGAAAACGAGCCCCGTTTCGAGTTCGTCGAGCACGACGTCACCCACTTCATCGATGTGAAGGGCGATCTCGACGGTGTGCTGCACTTCGCATCGCCGGCGAGTCCCGTCGACTACCTGGAGCTTCCCATCCAGACTCTCAAGGTGGGCAGTCTGGGGACGCACAACGCCCTGGGGCTGTCGCTGGCCAAGGGCGCCCGGTTCCTTCTGGCCTCCACCTCCGAGGTATACGGGGATCCGCAGGTGCACCCGCAGCCGGAGACCTACTGGGGCAACGTCAATCCGATCGGTCCGCGCGGGGTGTACGACGAGGCGAAGCGTTTCGCGGAGGCGATGACGAGCGCCTACTGGCGGTACCACGGTGTGGACGTCCGGATCGTCCGGATCTTCAACACCTACGGACCGCGCATGAGGCCGGGCGACGGCCGGGTGGTCTCCAACTTCATCGTGCAGGCCCTGCTGGGACGGGGCCTCACCGTATACGGCGACGGAACGCAGTCGCGCAGCTTCTGCTACGTTTCGGACGAGGTCGAGGGGATCTTCCGGCTGTTCAAGTCCGACGAGCACAAGCCCGTGAACATCGGGAACCCCGAAGAGTACACGGTCGGACAGCTGGCCGAGCGGATCCAGGAGATGGTCAACCCGGACGCGGGAGTGCGCTACCTCCCGTTGCCGACGGACGATCCGAAGGTGCGGAAGCCCGACATCTCGCGGGCCCGGACCCTGCTCGGCTGGGAGCCCGAGGTGCACCTGGATGTGGGGCTGGCGAACACGATCGATTACTTCCGCGAGTTGCAGAAGCGGAACGCTCTCAAGCCACCCCCCGTCCTCACCGAAGCGTCCGAGGGACGGAGATGACCAACACGAGCGGCCAGGTACTCTCGGTCGTGATGCCTGTGTACAACGAACAGGATACGCTCGAGGCGATCATCCGGCGCGTGCGTGCGGTGCCTCTGAAGATCGAGCTCGTGTGCGTGGACGACGGATCGACCGACCGGTCCAGGGAGATACTGGCGCGTCTCGAGTCCGAGGGCCTCGTGGACCGGGTCATCCTGCACGAGCGCAACCGCGGAAAGGGCCGGGCGCTGGCGACGGGGTTCGCGGCGGCGAGCGGGAACGTAGTGGTCATCCAGGACGCCGACCTGGAGTACGACCCGGAGGAGTACCGGAAGCTGCTGGAGCCGATTCTCGACGACCGGGCGGACGTCGTGTACGGCTCGCGGTTCCTCGGCGGTGACGCGCACAGGGTCCTGTATTTCTGGCACTACGTGGGGAACCGTTTCCTCACTCTGATGTCCAACATGGTGACGAATCTCAACCTCACGGACATGGAGACGTGCTACAAGTGCTTCCGCAAGGAGGTGCTCGAGGGCCTGGAGATCGAAGAGCGTGGCTTCGGAGTCGAACCGGAGATCACGGCGAAGGTGGCGCGGGGCGGCTGGCGCGTCTA
>CANPVW010000045.1 GCA_947581745.1 Candidatus Benthicola azotiphorus | reverse complement strand
GCCCGTTCCCTCGAGTCGACGGACGGCGTGTTCTTCGTGCCCTCGCTCACGGGGCTGGGCACTCCGTTCTGGGAACCGGACGCCCGCGGGACGATCACGGGGCTGTCCAGGGGCTCCCGGCGCGAGCACCTGGTGCGGGCCGCGCTCGAAGCCATGGCGTACTCCACGCTGGACGCGCTGCAAGCGATGGCCGGCGGCGCGGGCCTCGAGCTGAGGTCGCTTCGAGTGGATGGGGGAGCGGCGGCGAACGACTGGCTGATGCAGTTTCAGGCTGATGTGCTGGGCGTTCCGGTCCTCCGGCCGGCCGCCACCGAGCTGACGGCGATCGGAGCGGCGGGTCTCGCCGGCCTGCAGGCCGGCGTGTGGGAAGAGCCGGAGGAGTTCCTCGCGGCGAGGGGAGAGGAGACGGTGTTCGAGCCCGATCCCGAATCGCACGCGGCCGGTGCGGTCGATGTCGCGGGCTGGCGCCGGGCCGTACGGACGGCTATCCACTGGGCACATCAGGCCGCTGACGGAGGAGCCTGACCATGGATCCGAGGGTCGATGGAGACCGGACCGTCGCGCCGAGGCCTCTGCGGATCGGCGTCATCGGGTCTGCGAGCGCCGACGCGGTGATCTGGGCCACGGCGCACGCCGTCGGACGGGCGCTGGCCCGCGCCGAGGCGCTTGTCGTGTGCGGTGGGGGTGGAGGGGTGATGGCGGCCGCTGCCGAGGGGGCCTGTCTGGAAGGCGGCGCCGTTCTCGGGCTCCTCCCGGGCGACGATCCGGAGCGAGCCGCGGACGGAGTGTCGATCCCGATCGCCACGGGACTGGGGGAGGCTCGCAACTTCCTGGTGGTCAGGGCCTCGGAGGCGGTGATCGCGGTGGCCGGCGGATGGGGTACGGTGAACGAGGCCGCCCTCTGCATGAAGACCGGACTCCCTCTCGTGGGCGTCCGCGACTCCCTGGGGGAGCGATTCGAGATCGAGCGATTCGACGATCCGGCCGCCGCCGTGGCCCGCGCTCTGGAGCTCGCGACCGAGTGGCGAGCGAAGCGGCGTCCCAGGCACGCGGCCCGGCAGTGACAGTGCTCTGACGACTGGAGGCAAGGTGTACGCGGTCTACATATTCGGATCCATCATGGCGGTTCTCGTCGCGGCAGTGATCTTCGCCCCGATGATAGAGGGACGCTGGCGGGAAGGAAGGGACGACGGCTCGGCCGAGTCTCGGAAGGAGGCTGCCATCGAAGCGCTCCGGGAGCTCGAGTTCGAGTATCAGACGGGAAAGGTGTCCGACGGCGACTACGCGCTCCTGCGGGCGCGATACGCCAGGGATGCTCTCGCCGCCCGGGACGAGCTGGGGGAGGTGACCCCGGATCGGACCTGCCCCGGATGTGGGGCGGGGGTCGGGCAGGGGGCGCACTTCTGTTCCGCGTGCGGTGGAGCGCTGAGTTGAGGGACGTGTGATGACCGGGGCTGGGGTCGTCGACCTGCGATCGGACACGGTAACCCGGCCCTCTCCCGGAATGCGCCGCGCGATGGCGGATGCCGAGGTGGGAGACGATGTCCTCGGCAAGGACCCGACCGTCGATCTGCTCGAGCGCCGTGTCGCCGGGCTGCTCGGAAAGGACGCCGCGCTGTTCTTCCCGTCCGGGACCCAGGCGAACCAGACGGCGCTGCTTCTCCACACCCGTCCGGGTACCGAGGCCATCTGCGAGGCGGAGTCGCACGTATTCCACTACGAATACGCGGATGCGGCCTGGCTGTCCGGCGTTCAGCTGCACCCGGTTCGGTCCGAGGGCGGCGAGCTGCGGGCGAGTGATGTGGCCCGTGCGGTCCGCCCGGGGGACCGGCACCATCCGTCGACGACCCTCGTATGCGTGGAGAACACCCACAACATGCACGGTGGCTCGGTCGTGCCCCTGGCCGCCATGCAGGCCATCAGCGAGCTCGCGACGGAGCGGTCGCTCCCCGTGCATCTCGACGGCGCGCGACTGTGGAACGCATCGGTGGCTTCGGGCACTTCGCTCGCCGACTTCGCGGCCTGTGCCGACACGGTCATGATCAGTCTCTCGAAAGGCCTGGGATGTCCGGTGGGCTCCCTGCTCGCCGGTCCGGCGGACCTGATCTCCCATGCCTGGACGGTCCGCAAACGGCTCGGAGGCGGCATGCGCCAGGTCGGGATACTGGCCGGCGCCGGGCTGTGGGCACTGGACAACAACGTCGAACGGCTCGCCGAAGATCACGAAAGGGCCCGGTGGCTGGCGAGGGAGGCCGATGCGCTGGACGGCCTCCGCGCCGATCCGCCGGATACGAACATCGTGATGATCCGCGTCGAGAAGGAAGGACTGGACGAAGCCGCCGTCGCCGACGGCCTGGAGGCTCGAGGAGTCCTGGTGCTGTCCGCAGGTCCCGGGAGACTCCGTGCGGTGACGCACCTGGACGTCGACGATCACGGGGTGGAGCGCTGTGTCGAGGCTCTCAGAGAGGCGGTCGCGTGACGCTCGGCCTCCCGTGCCGTCATGTGGGGCCGTTGGCGCGCCGCCACGCCAGCACGACCCGGCGGACCGCGATGTCGGCCTTCCGGGGTGCGACCGGGACGTCTTCCAGGTCGAGCTGCTCGTCGGCGAGCCGTTCTCTGACCGATTCCAGCTCCCGGGTGAGCTCTTCCTCCAGTCCCGCGCGCTGAGCTCGCAGCTCCTCGACGCTCTCCTCCGCCCGTCGCACGTCTTCGAGCTCCCGCGACGCGCGTCCGGCCCCGCGCATGGCCGTGGTCGCCCGACCTAGACTCGTGCGGCTCACCTTCCTGCGCCCGAGAAACGCGTCCGCGATGGTCGATCCGACGGAAATGGCGGCTTGCAGCTTCTGCTGTGAGTACTGAGACCTCTCGCGCTCGACCCTCTCCTCGGCCCTCCGGATCCGGTCGTCGATCTTCGACACGCGCGAGGCATACCTTTCTCTGAGGGAGTCGACGTCGCCATCGCGAGCCTCGCGCAAGGCTTCCCGGAGTCTCACCCTGAAGTCTGCCTCGGACTCGCCGGGCTCCGAGACGAGCTTCAGTGCTCTCGATCGATACAGCTGAAGCGGACGATTCCGGTACAGGTGACCCTTCAGTGCCGTCGTCCAGGAGCGGTAACTCGAGGGCCGGGCGGCTGCCGCCGGGAGCTCTCCGAAAGGGACTCCAGGCAGCGGGTCACCCGTCACCTCGAGCGATTCCAGGGTCTCCATCTCCTGCCACGGATCGGCGGGCGTCTCGCGGGGCAGCGGTGCCACGCATACGAGGTGTTCCCACCGGTCCAGGTTCAGGGCGGCACGCACGTAGTGCAGGTCGACCTCGGCAAGCAGTACGGGGTGATAGGGTCCGTCCGAAGGACCGGACGACGGCGTGACGAAGACCTCCTCGATTCCGCCGGGCAGCAGGGGGCGCTCGATCTTCGTCCCGCCAGCAGAGTCCGCGTTCCCGTGCGCCGCCGCCTTCGTTTCGGCGTGATCCGCCGCCGGCGAAGGCCTGCCGGCAACGGACGCCGCGCGGCGTCCCTCCATCAGCTTCCGGATTTCGGGCCTGGCCATCGGCCCCCGCAGGTACGACATGGCCCAGCGAGTCCGGAACAGCACCGGCCCCTCTTCGTGAACGTTGTTGAGGAGAAAGGTCCTGCTCTCCAGCCCGCCGAGGATGCGGTCCATCTCCTGCCGGTCGAGTCCGGATTCGGCGAACGCGGCGGCCCCGTCCAGCCCATCCATGACCCGCATCTTGTCGCGCTCCGTCTGCAACCGGCCGAGGAACCACGTCCCCGCGTTGCTGAGTGCCTTGTAATCCAGGTCTACCGGGTTCTGCGTCGCCAGGACGATGCCCAGCCCGTAGGCTCTCGCCTGCTTGAGAAGCGTGAGGAGCGGCGGCTTCGACGGCGGGATGCGGGACGGTGGCAGATATCCGAGCACCTCGTCCATGTACAGGATGGCGCGCAGGCTCGAGGTGCCCGGCCGCGATCGGATCCAGGACAGCAGTTCATTGAGCACGAGCGTGACGAGGAACATCCGCTCGGCGTCGCCGAGGTGAGCGATCGAGAGGATCGAGATCCGGGGCCTTCCGGTGTCCGTGTAAAGCAGCCGGCCGATGTCGAGCGGCTCCCCTTCGAGCCACGCCTCGAATCCCGGTGCGGCGAGCAGGTTGTTGAGACGCATGGCGAGCGCGAAACGGTCCTTCTCGGGAAAGAAGGATTCGAGGTCCAGGACCCCGACGCGTTCGAAGCCGGGCGATTGAACGGCCCGGATCACCGACTCGAGGTCGAGGTCGACGCCCTCGCCCCAGGCTCGTTCGACGATGTGCGACAGCAGTATGTGTTCGCGGCTCTGCAGCGGGTCGGCTTCCTCTCCGGCCAGGGCGAGGAGGGCGGACACCGTCGAAGCGATGCGCTCGCGCGCCGCGTCCGGGTCCACGGCGAGATCCGCCGGGGGGGCGGCGAGCGAGCGCAGCACCGCCAGGGGGAGTCCGTGACCGGCTCCGGGCGTGTAGACGGCGAGGTCCACAGCCTGTCTCATGCGCGCGATCCGGTCTCCGTCCTGTCCCCAGGAAGCGAGCCCGTGCTTCCACTTCGCCGCCTCCTGCTCCGCCAGCTCGTCCGGGGTGATGCCTTCCCGAGAGGCCTTCGCTTCGTCGATCCAGGGCCGGAAATCCGAGGGTGCGAGGTTCGGGAACGTGAGGAGGAGATTGCCGAGGTCTCCCTTCGGGTCGATCGCTATCGCGGGAATACCGTCGATCGCCGCCTCCTCGAGCAGCGAGAGGCAGAGGCCGGTCTTGCCGCTGCCGGTCATGCCGACGGCCACGGCGTGCGTCGTGAGATCCCGGGCGTCGTACAGGAGGAGGGGGCCTTCCGCCTTCGGGTCGCTCGCGTCCACCTGCCTTCCGAGGTAGAAGGAGCCCAGCTTCTCGAACTGCGAGGCTTCGATCTGCATCCCTTCCGTGGGCATGAGCGCTATTTCTCCTTGGGATCGAGAGTTCGTGCTGCCGTCATCCTGCCGTGAGCGCAGTCCAGGTGCAACCGGCTCATCCCGTGGCGGCACGCCGGGGTGGTGGTCATCATTGAGCTTGCGTTGATGCCGTCGAGGCACATCGGTGGGGAGGGAACGAAGCGGAAAACCGAAGAAATTGCGAAAGTCACAGCCCCTGCCTATACTGGATTCGACCGACGACGAAACCACCCTGGAACGAGATGACGAGGCGGCGATGTCACTGGAACTGAACGACGAGCGCAAGAAGGCCCTGTCCGTGGCGATAAACCAGATCGAGCGGCAACACGGGAAAGGCGCGATCATGAGGCTCGGCGCGGACGGTGCCCGGGTGCGGACGGAGTCGATATCGACCGGCGGCCTGTCGCTCGACCACGCCACGGGCATCGGAGGAGTTCCTCGCGGCCGGGTGACGGAGATCTTCGGTCCCGAATCCTCCGGAAAGACGACCCTCACCCTGCACGTCATCGCGAACGCCCAGAAGGACGGCGGGG
>CANPVW010000044.1 GCA_947581745.1 Candidatus Benthicola azotiphorus | reverse complement strand
AAGATCCCGCCGTATCACGTGGGTGGGGTGGAGATCAATCTTTCTCCGACGAAGCACGTGGTGTTCCTCTGGCTGGCCAGCCTGCTGACCATCCTGACGGTCGGCCTCGCCGCCCGGGGCGCCAGGCGGATGGATGTGAGCCGTGATGCACCCCGCGGAATCCTGAACTTCTTCGAGACGTTCTACGTCTATCTGCGCGACGATGTGGCCCTGGCCAACATCGGTCACGGCGGTGAGAAGTTCGTACCCTTCGTGGTGACGCTGTTCTTCTTCATCCTGTACGCCAACCTCATGGGCCTCGTGCCGGGCGGAGCCTCCGCCACCGGGAACATCTCGGTCACCGCGGCCCTCGCCGCCATATCGTTCATCGTGATCGAGGTGGCCGGGTTCATGGCCCTCGGGCCGAAGGGATACATGGGTACGATCTTCTTCGTGCCGAAGGGCATTCCCCCGTTCATGCAGGTCGTGATGCTGATCATCATGACACCGGTGGAGATCATCGGTAAGCTGGCGAAGCCGTTCGCCCTCGCCGTGCGACTGTTCGCCAACATGACGGCCGGCCATTTCGTGCTCCTGTCGCTGATCGGGCTGGTAATCGTGTATGGCGGAATATCGGCGACCGGACTCGTGACCGTGACGGGTTCCATGTCGCTCGGACTGTTCGTGATGTTCCTGGAGATCTTCGTGGCGTTTCTCCAGGCATACATCTTCACCGTTCTCACGGCAGTATTCATCGGCCTCATCCGGCACGCGCACTGAGCCGATGGCCGCAGTAGTCGACGAATGAGACCCGGAAGGCTAACCCGGTAATTCAAGGAGACCCTTGATGTTCAACATGCTCGCTCTTCTACAGGACACGGCCGGCATGTCCGGCGATGTGGGCGCAGGACTGGCTATCATCGGCGCTGGCATCGTCGTCATCGGCGCCGGGATCGGTATCGGTCGCATCGGCGGACAGATGGCAGACGCGATGGCCCGTCAGCCGGAGGCGGCGGCTCAGATTCAGACCGGCTCGATCATCCTCGCGGCCCTGATCGAGGGCGCGGCGCTGTTCGCGCTCGTGATCGCCGGCTTCATCAAGTAAGACCTCCGGGAGCGTGTCTCCGGCGACCGGCCGGGGATGCTCTCGCGGGATCAACCAGCAGGACACGGATGAAAATCTGGCGAATGGCAGGCCCGGCGGCGCTGCTGCTTGTGGCCCCGGCGCCGCTGTGGGCTGCCGAGGGCAGCGTGCTGTCGATCAATGTCGGCCTGGCGATCTGGACGTGGGTGCTGTTCCTGCTCACGCTGGGTGTGCTGTCGTGGAAGGCCTTTCCGGCGATCGCGAAGGGACTCGAGACACGCCAATCGAAGATCCAGGCGGCGATCGATTCCGCGCGGGAGGATCGGGCCGAAGCGAGGCGGCTGCTCGACGAGCACCAGCGTCAGCTGGACCAGGCCCGGCGGGAAGCGAAGGAGATTCTGCAGCAGGGACGCGAAGCCGGCGAACGTCTGCGTGAGGAAATCCTCGCTCAGACCCGCAAGGACAACGAGGAGATGCTCCAGCGGGCGAGGCGGGACCTGGAGCGCGAGAAGGGCGACATGCTGGAGTCCGTCAGGCGGGAAGCGGTCGATCTTTCACTCGCGGCCGCGGAGCGGCTGGTGCGTGAGACCCTCGACGACGACGCGAACCGGCGCCTGGTGCGCGAATACATAGCGGAGATGGAATGAGCCGGATCGCCGTTGCGCGCAACTACGCGGACACCCTGCTGGCGCTGGCCGATCGCTCGGATGACGCGGTGGAGTGGCTTTCGTTGATCGGCGAGGTGGCGGGCCTGTACCGGGAGGTGCCGCCGTTCCGCGCTTTCCTGGAGACACCCCGGGTGACGTTGGCAGACAAGCGGCAGGTGATACGGGACGTCTTCGGCGAGCGGTATCCGGAGTCGTTCATCCGCTTCCTCCTGGTGGTGCTGGAAAAGCGCCGGCAGTCACTGCTCCCGGAGATCGCGCTTGCGGCTCTTGAGCTGCAGGATGCGCGCACGGGTCGAGTGCGGGCGTCGGTGGCCATGACGGTGGATCCGGATCCGCAGCTCCGATCCGAGATCGAATCGGCGCTCGGCCGGATCCTCGGCCGCGAGGTGACGGCGGATTTTCGCCTCGACCGACGCCTCGTGGGAGGGATGGTCGTTCGAGTGAAGGACCGCGTGCTCGACGGGTCGGTGCGGCGACAGCTGCAGCTGATGCGTCGGGCGCTCATCGAAGATGTCGGGTCGGTCACTCGGACCGGCTGACGGACAGGACACAAGGTACGGGACTGATATGCCCACGTCAGATGCAACGCTCCGCGCGGGCGAGATGAAGAAGGCGCTGCTCGAACAGATCGACCACTTCCAGGAAGATCTGAGGCTCGAGGAGGTCGGAGAGGTTCTGGAGGTCAAGGACGGGGTGGCCCGAATCTGGGGCCTCTCGTCGGCCGTGGCGAACGAGATGCTCGAAATCGAGTCGTCTGAGACGGGCGAGCTGATCACGGCACTCGCGTTGAACCTCGAAGAGGACAACATCGGTGCGGTGGTCATGGGTGACTACCTGCAGCTCAGGGAAGGAGATTCCGTCCGGCGCACGAGCCGCGTGCTCGAGGTTCCGGTCGGGCCTGACTTCCTCGGTCGCGTGGTCGACCCGCTCGGCGCGCCCTGTGACGGGAAGGGCGCGATCAAGTCCGTCGGGAAGATGAAGGTGGATCGCAAGGCGCCCGGCATCGTGTTCCGACAGCCGGTGAAGGAACCGCTGCAGACCGGCATCAAGGCCATCGATTCCATGATCCCGATCGGGCGGGGCCAGCGGGAGCTGATCATCGGTGATCGCCGGACCGGAAAGACAGCGATCGCGATCGATACGATCATCAATCAGCGCGGCGGCGACGTGGTGTGTGTCTACGTCGCGATCGGCCAGAAGGCTTCGACCGTCGCCTCCGTCGTGGATCGCCTGGCTCAGGAAGGAGCTCTCGACTACACGATCGTAGTGGCGGCCAACGCCTCCGATCCGACGACCCTTCAATACATCGCGCCGTATAGCGGGTGCGCCCTGGCTGAGTACTTCATGTACAAGGAAGGCCGGCACACGCTGGTCATCTACGATGACCTTTCGAAGCAGGCGGACGCTTATCGGGAGATTTCCCTGATTCTCAGGCGTCCACCGGGTCGCGAAGCCTTCCCCGGCGATGTGTTCTATCTGCACAGTCGACTGCTGGAGCGCGCGGCGAAGGTGAGCGAGGACCCGAAGGTCATCGAGGCGCACCCGGACATCGAGAAACCGGGGGGATCGCTGACCGCGCTGCCGATCATCCAGACGCAGGCCGGAGACGTGTCCGCCTATATCCCGACGAACGTGATCTCGATCACGGACGGGCAGATCTTCCTGGAGAGCGACCTCTTCTATTCGGGGGTCCGACCGGCCGTCAACGCTGGGATCTCGGTGTCCCGAGTGGGTGGGTCGGCGCAGATCAAGGCCATGAAGAAGGTCGCCGGCAGCCTGCGCCTCGACCTGGCCCAGTACCGCGAGCTCGAGGCATTCGCCCAGTTCGGGTCGGACCTCGATCCGGCGACGCAGCGTCAGCTGGCCCGCGGGGAGCGGACGGTGGAAGTCCTCAAACAGGGCCAGTACGCACCTCTTCCGGTGGAGGACCAGGTGATGGCGATCTTCGCCGTCACGCAGGGCTACCTCGACGACCTGGAGGCTGGTGAGATCCGGGACTGGGAGAAGAGCTTCCGCGAGTACATGCGATCCGCTCACCCGGACGTGGGTGACGCGATCCGGACAGAAAAGGTGACCAGCGACGAGACGGACCGGAAGCTTCGGGCAGCGATCGAGGAGCACAAGAGCCTGTTCCGGACCAAAGCGCTCGAGGTACCCGTCGCCGAAGCGGCCGGCTGACGCGGAGAAGCTCATGCAAGGCAACGGGTGAACGGATAGATGGCGAAAGCGAGAGACATCGGGCGGCGGATGCGTTCCGTCGAGAGCACGCGCAAGATCACGCGAACCATGGAGATGGTCGCGACGTCGAAGTTGCGGCGCGCGCAGCTCCGGGTGCGTCAGGCGCGTCCCTTCGCGGAGCGTGTGGCCGCGGTCGTGGAGAATCTCGTCACGCCAGAGCTGACGGACCTCGAACCGCTCCTCCGGCAACCCGGCCGGATCCGGCGGGCGGCGGTAATCCTCGTGACGAGCAATCGAGGCCTGTGCGGGGCGTTCAACGTGAACCTGATGCGCAAGGCGCGCGAGCTCCTGGCCGAGCTGCAGGCCTCGGACGTGGACGCGGAGTTCCACGTGATCGGGAAGAAGGGTATCAGCTACTTCCGGTTCCGGAACGTGGCCATGGCCAGCACCCGTACCGATATCGGCGACGATCCGTCTCCGGACATGGCCCGCGGGCTGATCGATCCGTTGGCCGACCGATTCGTGCGTGAAGAGCTCGACGCGGTCTACGTGGTGCACGCGGAGTTCCGGAGCGTGATGAGCACGCCACCGATCACGCGGCGCTTGCTTCCGGTATACGTCCCGCAGGAGAGACCGACGCGGGAGCCCTATTACATCCTCGATCCGTCCGCGGATGAGATCCTCGCGCGCTTGCTGCCGCTCCACCTGGTGAGCTCGATGTACAGGGCGCTGGTGGAGAACGTGGCGGCGGAGCAAGGCGCGCGCCGCACGGCGATGAAGAGTGCGACAGATAACGCGGACGAGTTCCTGACGACTCTCCGCCGGCAGTTCAACCGTGCCCGGCAGCAGGAGATCACGAGCCAGTTGGCCGAGATCATCGGCGGGGCCGAGGCGCTGAAGGGATGACCATGGCAGAGGTTGCGCAGTCGATCGGTAAGGTGGTGCAGGTCATCGGTCCGGTGCTCGACGTGGAGTTCGAACCGGAGCACCTGCCCGAGATCTACAACGCGGTGGAGCTCGAGTGGTCGGGCGCCGATGGCGAGGCGCATCGTCTCGTGTGCGAGGTAGCCCAGCACATCGGCCGGCACCAGGTCCGGGCCGTCGCGATGGATTCCACGGACGGCGTGCGGCGCGGTCTGGAAGTGCGCGATACGGGACAGGCGATATCGGTTCCGGTCGGCGAGGCGGCCCTCGGCCGCATCCTCAACGTGCTCGGCGAGCCCGTGGACGAGGCCGGTCCGGTCGATGCGGCGGAGCGTTGGCCGATTCACCGTGATCCGCCGAAGTTCGTGGATCTCGAGCCGAAGACGGAGATCTTCGAGACCGGGATCAAGGTCATCGACCTGATCGCCCCGTACGTAAAGGGTGGAAAGACGGGTCTGTTCGGTGGGGCGGGAGTCGGCAAGACCGTCATCATCATGGAGCTCATCAACAACATCGCGCAGGAACACGGAGGCAAGTCGGTGTTCTGCGGCGTCGGCGAGCGTACGCGTGAAGGCAACGACCTGTGGCTCGAGATGAAGGAGTCCGGGGTGCTCGCCTCCACGGCCCTGATCTACGGGCAGATGAACGAGCCGCCAGGAGCACGGCTCCGGGTGGGTTTGTCAGGCCTGACGGTGGCGGAGTACTTCCGAGACGTCGCGAAACAGGACGTTCTGCTGTTCATCGACAATATTTTCAGGTTCAGCCAGGCCGGCTCCGAGGTCTCCGCGCTTCTCGGGCGGATGCCCAGCGCGGTAGGGTACCAGCCGACTCTGGCCAGCGAGATGGGTGAACTTCAGGAGCGGATCACGTCCACGCGCTCGGGCTCGATCACGTCGGTGCAGGCGATCTACGTCCCGGCCGACGACCTCACGGATCCGGCACCCGCAGCCGCCTTCACGCACCTGGACTCGACGACCGTCCTGTCCCGGCAGATCGCGGAGCTCGGGATCTATCCGGCCGTGGACCCGCTCGAGTCGAGCAGCCGGATTCTCGACGCCCAGTTCCTCGGAGACCGACACTACAACGCGGCGACGCGCGTGCAGGAGATCCTGCAGCGCTACAAGGATCTCCAGGACATCATCGCGATCCTCGGGATGGACGAGCTGAGCGAGGAAGACAAGGTGATCGTGGCGCGAGCCCGCCGGATCCAGCGCTTCCTGTCACAGCCGTTCTTCGTGGCCGAGCAGTTCACGGGATTCCCCGGCAAGTACGTGCCGCTGGAGAAGACGATCGAGTCATTCGAGGCGGTGGTGGCCGGCGAGTTCGATCACCTGCCCGAGCAGGCCTTCTACATGGTGGGAGACATCGAGGAGGCCGAGGCCAAGGCCAGGCAGATCGAGGGCTGAGCGCCCGGGAGCGGGGGACCATGGGAGACAGTACGCGCAAGCTCAAGGTGGCCGTGATCTCGCCCACGGAGGTCGGCTTCGAGGGTGAGGGCGAGAGCGTCGTCGTTCCGGCGTACGACGGACTGCTCGGCATTCTGTACGGACACGCGCCGCTCATGACCCTGCTCGGAACGGGCGAAGTGACCGTTACGGACGGGGAAACGGTTCACCGTATAGCGGTTTCGGGTGGATTCCTGCAAATTGTTGACAATGAAGTCTCAGTGCTCGCCCGCCGGGTCGGCGAGTGCTCGTCGGAGGGCAGTGGCACGAAGGATGCTGTTTGAGAGCCCGCCGTGGTCTGCTCCCGACGTCCAATAAAGCAGAGCAGGAGGTTCGCATGAAGCGCCTGATTGTGAGTGGCATTCGCGCCGCAGCCGTGTGCCTGGTCGCCGTGCTTTCGCAGGTAGGAACGGGCACGGCGCAGGTCTACGATCACCCGCAGTTCATCACGCCGTACGGCGAGACGGGCTTCGGGGCGTACCTGATCGTGGTGAACGACATCAACGACTTCGGCGGCATGGTCACGTTCCGCAAGGCGGGCGACGTGAACCTCGGGGTGCGAGGCTCGGTCAACGGGGCCGGCGACGGTGACGTGGCGTTCAACGGCGGCCTCGATGTCTACAGCCAGTTCGTGGAGGTATCCGAGTCGTTTCCGCTCGACGTGGCGTGGGTCACCGGTTTCGGCCTCGGCTATGTGACGGGCGGCTGCGATGGAGGGTGCGCAATCCTCAGAATCCCGGCCGGCGTGTCGGTGGCACGCCAGTTCGTGTCCGACGACGGGAAGTGGGCTCTGGTACCGTATGTTTCGCCGCGCATTGCCCTTGACATAGGGATCAGCGGACCGGATACCAAGGTCCATTTCGACACCGATCTCGGGCTCGAGATGCGGTTCTCGGAGCAGTGGCTGCTGCGGTTCGGCGTGACCCTCGGCAGCAACAACGCGCTGGGCTTCGGAATCGTGTTCTGACGCCCCGACGGGCGTTGACGAACAGTCGGGTCGAAGGATAAGTTATCTGGCCCGCCTCGAAAGGGGCGGGCTAGCTTTTTGACAAAATGGGGTGAGAGGTTGTTGTGGAGTGCCGAGAGGGCGTAGTGAGGCGATCTTTTTTGTGGAAACAGAAGGGATCAAGCGTAAAGGGCGCGGGGTGGATGCCTGGGCACAGGACGGCGAAGAAGGACGTGGCAAGCTGCGAAAAGCCACGGGGAGCTGCAAGCGAGCGTTGATCCGTGGGTGTCCGA
>CANPVW010000043.1 GCA_947581745.1 Candidatus Benthicola azotiphorus | reverse complement strand
ACTGGTCCGCGGGATCGCCGACGCGATGGTGGCCAGCGGGATGCGCGATGCGGGCTACGAGTACGTGGTGATCGACGACTGCTGGCAGGTTGAGCGCGGCACGGACGACCTCATCGTGCCCGATCCCGAGCGCTTCCCGTCAGGGATGAAGGCGCTGGCCGACTACGTGCACGACAGGGGGCTGAAGTTCGGGGTGTACACGGACGCCGGACCGCAGACGTGCCAGGGGCGTCCCGGGTCGTACGGTTTCGAGGAGATCGATGCCGTGACCTACGCGGAGTGGGGCGTGGATTACGTGAAGGTGGACTGGTGCCACGCGGACTCGCTGAACGCTCCGGAGCGATACGCCAGGTTCCGGGAGGCGTTCGACGCGTCGGGCCGGGACATGGTCCTCAGTATCTGCGAATGGGGCAGGAATCTGCCGTGGGAGTGGGCGGCCGAGAGCGGACAGCTGTGGCGCACTACGGCCGACATTTCCGACGACTGGGAGAGCGTGAAGTGGATTCTGGAGGCCAACAACCGGCACCACGCGGCTGCAGGGCCCGGCCACTGGAACGACCCGGACATGCTGGAGGTCGGGAACGGCGGAATGGCGCTCGAGGAGTACCGGGCGCACTTCTCACTGTGGGCCATGATGGCGGCCCCCCTGATGGCCGGGAACGATCTGCGCGAGATGTCGGACGAGATCCGCGCGATCCTGACGAACGCCGAGGTGATCGCGGTGGACCAGGACCCGCTCGGCGTGCAGGGCAAGGTCGTGCTGGACCGTGGGTACGGCTTCCAGGTGTGGGCGAAGCCCCTGGCGGACGGAGCCGTGGCGGTCGCCCTGCTCAACCAGCGGGAGGCAGAAATGGAGGGGTCGTTCTCCTGGCACGAGATCGGCCTGGATCCCGGGCCGGCCACCGTGCGAGACTTGTGGCGGCACGAAGACTCCGGCGTGCACGTGGATGACGGGACCATCGCGTCACGGTTCCGTCGTCCGGTCCCGGGGCACGGAATCGTGATGCTGCGGGTCACGCCGATCGTCGAAGGAGAAGGGTAGGCCCGGCACTACGTCACGGGAGCGCCGAATCCTCTGTCGCTGCGCCCGCTGGGGGCACCGAATCCGCCGCGTCGAGTTCGGTACGATTCTCCGGGACGGAGGTACCGGCCTCCGGATCCCGGAGTACCTCGCCCGGAGGCGCCAGAGCGTAGATGACGCCGACGGCCGGCCCCTCGGTCTGCACGATCTTCAGGGCCCGCTCCGGGTGCAGGTCCACGAAGGCCTCCAGCGTGCGAGCCGCCTTGTTCTCGCCCAGAACGAGCGCGACGTGGCGTGCCCCGAATCGAACGATTGCGGAATCGAGGCCCGCCGCGAGCACTTCCGGTGCCCGGTCGTATCTTCCGTAGTCGTCCGCAAGGAACCGCCACGAAGGCACGGCCGGCCTGCCCGTCTCCCAGTGCACGTAAGGGTCCAGCGCCGAGGCGATGACCGCGTCGGGCGCGGTGTTCGCGCGGATCCACTCGTTGAGCGGGGCGTAGGCGCGGGCCGGGATCGTCTGGGGAGACGCCCACGAGCGCGCGACGTGGCCACGCCCGTGGTACACGAGGGCGTTGACGACGAACAGGACCGCGACCACCGCCGCCACCGGAATCCCCCAGCGCGGCAGGTCTCCGCGGATCGTCGGCGCCGCTTCCCACAGGCCTTCGAGTGCGAGCAGAGTCAGAAGCGGCACGATGGCGTAGTAGAAGCGATACGGCTCGTAGGGCCACACGAAGACGAGCCCGAGGTAGCAGATCGGGAAGAGCACCAGCGCCGGGTTGCGGCGCCAGGCGCTCGAGGCGCCGTACACGACGGCCGCCCCGGCCACGAGCAGCACCGCCGCCAGCGCCAGCCCGTGAGCGCGCGGTACCCACACGAACTGCAGGGTCTCCACGAACGGGCCCCAGTTCGCGCCGACCACCTCGCCGATGCGCCCCAGCGCTCCGCCCTCCAGCCCCTGACCCAACCAGGTGCCGTACGATCCGTACTGGCCGGCGATCGGGCCGGGAACGTCCGCCGCGTGGGCCCGCGCCCACGCGAGCCAGGCGACGGCCGGGACGCCGAACGCCGCGCCGACCAGTCCGGCGCTTCGCCAGCGCCTTCGCAGGAGGAGCGGCAGGAGGAGCGCCGCGGCCAGGGTCAGGCCGACGGAGCGGGTCAGAAACGCCGCCGCGCCGACCAGTCCGACCGCCACCGCCCAGCTGGGATGGCCGGCCGGCCAGCTGAACGGACGCTCAGAATCGGCCAGGCTCGCAGCGGGTCCGTCAGGCTCCGCCGAGAACAGGAGCAGCGCGCCCACGCAGACCAGGAGGAACAGCGGCTCCGACAGGAGGACCGTCGCCACGGACATCGAGGGCACGGTGAGAAAGGCGTAGATGGCCACCAGTCCGAAAGCGATCACTCGCCGATGCCCGCCGCGAGCGAACAGCAGGAACGCGCCCCCCGCCGCGAGGCCCCAGAAGACCGCGTTGAGCGCCTTGAGGGCACCGAGGTTCTCGGGGTACATGCCGAACGCCCTCCAGGCGAGCGCCAGGACGGCCGGATAGGCGGGAGGGTACTTCACTCCCGGCACCGATCCCGGGAGATTCGAATATGTGTAGCCCTCGCCGGTGGCCATCGAACGGGCGAGCGCCAGATAGGCGCCGTCGTCGTAGTAGATCCCGGCCCCGATCGGCTCCTGGGACCGGATCGTCACCAGGAGCACCGTGACGGCCACCACGGCGGCGACCAGCGCCCTCAGGCTCAGCGCCGGACGCGGACCGGGGTCGGAGGTCGGCTCAGCTCGACGGTTCATGGCGGCAAGGTGGGCCGGTCCGCGGCGCTCGGAAAGCCCCGGTCACCCGTCCACTCGCGGCAACTCGCCCAGCGCTTGCAGGAAATCCTCCAGGATGGCGAACGTCAGTCCCCAGATCACGTGCCCCTCGAAGTCTATCGCCGGGAATTCGCGGTTCGACGGCGCCTCCCGGATGAGCGTGGATCGATAGCTCGGATCCGACAGGGCCGTGACGGGAACCCAGACGTGACCGGAGAGCTCGCGGTTGACGCGGACCTCCTGGTCATCGGCGAGCCAGGCCACGAACGGCGTCACGCAGATCGAGGGGAGGTGCTCGCTGCGAGGGTGAATCTCGGCCAGGCGTCCGAGGTAGTCGCGGCGCTCCAGTCTGAGGTCGGTCTCCTCCCTGGTCTCCCGGCGCGCCGTGTCCACCAGGTCCGCATCTTCGGGATCCCGTCTGCCGCCTGGTAGCGCGACATGCCCTGACCAGGGATCGCCCGTGACCTCCGCGCGCCGGACGAGGAGGACTTCCGGAGACCCTCCGATCTCCCGCGGGGAACGGAGAACGAGGGTGACGGCGGCCCTGATTCCGCAGTCGCTCTCGGGAATGCGGTCCGCCGGGCGGTCGGCGAAGCGGCTTCGCACCCGGGAGACCCAGTCGGGCGTCACGAGCTGTACCCCTGGGCGTCCTCGGCCGCCTCGAGGAGTGACAGGTAGCTCTCGTGCCGATGCTCGGAGACGGAGCCGTCCGCCACGGCTTCCAGGACGGCGCACCCCGGTTCGGCCCTGTGGCGGCAATTCGCAAAACGGCAGTGCGCCACACGCGGCCGGAACTCGCGGAAGGCGTGAGCCAGGTCGGCCGGCTCGACCCCGGCGGGTTCGAAGTACTGGATCCCCGGGGTGTCTGCCAGATAGCCACCGCCCGGCAGCGGGATCAGCAGTCCGGCGGACGTCGTGTGTTTCCCGCGGCCCGATTTCTCGCCCACCTTGCCGACCCGGAGGTCCAGCTCCGGCAGGATCGCGTTCAGGATACTGCTCTTCCCGACGCCCGACGGTCCGGTGAACACCGTGATCTTCCCCGAGAGTTCCACCAGGAGGTCTTCGAGGCCGGCGCCGGTCTTTACACAGGTGGGAAGGATCCGATATCCGAGTTCGACGTACGCGGCAAACGGGCCCGGCACGTCCTCCCGCTCCGCGAGGTCCATCTTGTTGATCACGATCAGAGCGGGGAGGTCGTGCAGCTCGGCCACGGCGAGGAGGCGATCGAGCAGCCGGACATCCGGGTCGGGACGTTGAGCCGCGAACACGGCGGCCACCTGGTCTACGTTGGCGGCCAGCACCTGCTCCCGTCGCCTGGCCGTCGAGTGGCGCGACAGCCGGCTGGTGCGCGGGAGGACCTCCGTGATGCGGCAGCTCCCATCCGGCAGGCGCTCGACGGCCACGAGGTCCCCGATCGCCACCGGCTCCCCGGCGTACCGCTTGGCAGCGCCGCGAAGCGAGCATTCCAGGGTGTCACCCGAAGTGTGGATTCGATACACGCCGGCCGTGAACTGGAGGACGCGGCCGGTGAAGCGCTCAGGCACGGGCGGGAGTCACCGGCCGGGCGCCTCCGGGCCGACCATTTCTTCGAGACAGTTCCAGGCCAGGAGGGCGCACTTGACGCGGACGGGGAACTTCGAGACGCCCACCAGGGCGCGGAGGTCTCCGAGCTCGGTGTCCGCCGCTGCCTCCGCG
>CANPVW010000042.1 GCA_947581745.1 Candidatus Benthicola azotiphorus | reverse complement strand
CCGCCGCACCGGTTTCTGGGAGTGGACGGCCTGCTCACCAACTTCCACCTGCCCCGTTCCACCCTGCTGATGCTGGTAGCGGCCTTTGCGGGTCGGGACCGGGTCCTGGAGGCCTATCGCCACGCCGTGGACCTCGGGTACCGGTTCTACTCGTACGGCGACGCCATGCTGGTGGTGTGAAGTGAGTGGAGTCACCGGTCGGTTCCGGATCGAGGGCACGGACGGAAGGGCCCGCGCCGGCCTGCTGTCGCTGGAGCGGGGAGATGTGCCGACGCCGTGCTTCATGCCGGTCGGTACGCAGGGCACGGTGAAGTCGCTCACCCCGGAGGATCTGCAGTCGATCGGCTCCCGGATCATCCTGGCGAACACGTATCACCTGTACCTGCGGCCGGGAACCGAGGTGCTGGCCGGGGCCGGGGGCCTGCACCGGTTCATGCACTGGGATCGACCGATACTCACGGACTCCGGCGGATTTCAGGTGTTCTCCCTCGCCCGCATCAATCGGGTGGAGGATGAGGGGGTGACGTTCCAGAGCCATATCGATGGTTCCCGGCACCTGCTCACGCCGGAACGGGCCGTGGAGATCCAGGCGGTTCTCGGCTCGGACATCATGATGGCGCTCGACGAGTGCCCCGCCGGTCAGGCGGATCGGCCCACCGCCCGCGAGGCGCTCGAGCGAACGGTTCTGTGGCTCGAGCGCTGCCGCACCCGACACGCCGAGCTGGAGGCCGAGGAGAGGGCGCCGGGTCTCCTGTTTCCGATCGTCCAGGGGGCCTCGTACGCGGACCTTCGGCTCGAGTCCCTGGCGCGAACCGTCGAGCTCGGCGAGTGGGCGGGACTGGGAATCGGCGGTCTGTCTGTCGGCGAGGCGAAGGACGTGACACTGGAAATGCTGGACGTCCTGGAGCCGGAGGCTCCCCGGGAGGTGCCTCGCTATCTGATGGGAGTCGGATATCCCGAGGACATCGTTGAAGCGGTCCGCCGCGGAGTCGACATGTTCGACTGCGTGGCCCCGACTCGAAACGGCCGCAACGGGACGGCGTTCACGCGCGACGGCCGACTGAACGTCAAGCGGTCCGACCTCGCGCGGGATCCGCGCCCGCTGGATCCCGAGTGCCGGTGCGAGTGCTGCCGCAACTACACCCGGGCTTACCTGCGTCACCTGTTCGTGGCCGACGAGCTCCTCGGGTTGCGACTCCTGTCCCTGCACAATCTGGCGTTTCTGATCGATCTTGCGTCTGACGCACGCGACGCGGTGCTGGCGTCCGGGTTCGAGGCCTGGGCCGACGCCTGGCTGGAGCGTTACAGGGCAGGAACCGTTACGTTAACTGGCTGAATCAAGCGACGAACCACGGTAGACCCGTTCCCGCACGCCGCGGGACAGGACACCAGGAGACGAAAAAGTGCTGATCCTCGCTCTACTGCAGGCGCAGACGCCCGCCGGGCCGAATCCCTTCGGCACCGTGTTCATGTTCGGCGCCATCTTTCTGATCTTCTACTTCCTGCTGATCCGGCCGCAGCGGAAGCAGCAGAAGGCGCACGACGAGATGGTCCGGGAACTGAGCCGGGGTGACGAGATCGTCACGATCGGCGGCATCATAGGGAAGATCGTGCATCTGACCGAGGACAGGGTGACGATCAGGACGGCCGAGGAAACGCGGCTCGAGATCGAACGGTCCAAGGTCGGTCGCAAGGCCAGCAGCCCGGCCTCCGACACGTGAGACGGGATGCGGCGGCCCCCGAGCAACGGCCCGTGACGGTTCGCAAGATCCGTTTCCTCGGGGACCCGGTCCTGCGGGAAATGTGCCGCGAAGTGGAGTCCTTCGACGAGGATCTCCAGGCACTCGTGGACGACCTCCAGGAAACGATGTACGCGGCGGACGGCATAGGCCTCGCCGCGCCCCAGATCGGTGTCCCGGTCCGCGTCTTCGTCTACGATGTCAGGGACGAGGAGATCGAGCCGGGGGTGCTCGTGAACCCCCGCATCGTCGAGGCGTCGGGCACGCAGCGCGAAGTGGAAGGCTGCCTGAGCATCCCGGGTCTGGACGAGGTCGTGGAGCGAAAAGGCCGGGTGGTGGTGGAGGGCCTGGGCCGGAACGGCGAACCGGTGCGGATCGACGCCGAGGGACTGCTCAGCAGGTGCCTGCAACACGAGAGCGACCACCTGGACGGCGTGCTGTTCATCGACAGGGTGAGCCCCCTCAAGCGTCGGATGCTTCTCAAGAAGTGGTCGAAGATGGACGAGTCCGAGCGCTGATGAGGATACTGTTCTGGGGCACTCCGGATTTCGGGGTGCCGTCTCTGCGGGCCCTGCAGGAAGAGGGACACGCGGTGGCGGCTGTCGTCACGCAGCCGGATCGACCGTCCGGTCGAGGCCGGATCCTCCGTCCCGGGCCCATCAAGGCCGTGGCCGAGGAAGAAGGCATTCCGGTGCTCCAGCCGGAGAAACCCGCTGGCGAGGAGTTCCTCGCCCGGCTTCGTGAGTTCGAGCCGGAGCTCTCGGTCGTCGCGGCGTACGGCGAGATTCTCTCCGAAGAGGTGCTGTCGCTGCCGGCCCGGGGGTCCGTCAACGTGCACGCCTCGCTCCTGCCGGAGCTGCGCGGCGCGGCTCCCGTGAACTGGGCGATCATCCGCGGCCACGAACATTCGGGCGTCACGATCATGCGGATGGTCCGGGAGCTGGACGCAGGGCCCATCCTGTACAGGGTCGCCGTGGAGCTTCCTTCCGACGTCACGGCGGGAGAGCTGTACCAGATGCTGTCCGAGATCGGGGCGACCGCCCTCGTCGAGGCGCTCGCACAGATGGAGGCGGGCGCACTCCAGGAGGAAGAACAGGTCCACGACCAGGCCACGTACGCGCCGAAGCTGAGCCGGGACGGAGCACGGCTGGACTGGCGGTTGCCCGCGTCCGAGCTCGATCGCTGGATCCGGGGTTGCGATCCGTGGCCGGGTGCGTGGACGACGCTCGAGGATCGACCGGTCCAGCTGTTCGGCTCCGCGCCGGAGCCCTCCGAGGCAACAGGCCCTCCCGGCTCGGTGCTCCTCGCAGATCCCAGGCTCGGTCTCCTCGTTGCCACGGGAGCCGGCGCGATCAGGATCGGAGAGGTCAAGCCGGCCGGCCGCCAGCGGATGAGCGCGGGATCCTGGATCCACGGACGTGCGGTCGTGGAGGGTCAGTCGTTCGAGTGAAGCTGCCGCTGCTGCATGTGATAGCGACGGATGACGTGGTGGAGGCTACCGGGTTCGATCCGCTGGCTGCGGAGCTGGTCGCGGCCGGTCGAGACACGATCGCGCTCCACCTCAGACTGGGTAGAGCCGGCAGCCGGGACTTCTGCGACCGCGCCGAACGTCTCGCGGCCGCTGCGCGGGCCAGTGGCGCCTGGTGCGCCGTCAACGGGCGAGTGGACGTGGCCCTCGTGGCAGGGGCGCAGGCGGTACAGCTGGGGAGTGGCGCGCTTCCAGTGGAGGCGGTACGACGGATCGCAGGAACCCGGCTGGCGATCGGTGCCTCCGTGCATTCCGCCGAGGAGGGGCGCACCCGGGCCCGCGACGGCGCGGACTACCTCGTGGCGGGCCACGCACCCGAACCGCACGCCGGCCGGTCCCGAGCTGGTGACGTCGTGCGGAACCGCCGGTGTTCCGGTGATCGCGATCGGAGGCGTCGACGAGACCAACGCGGCGCTCGCCGTGGCGGCTGGAGCGACCGGGGTCGCAGTGATCCGGGCAGTGTGGCAGGATACGGATCCGGTCGGGACGGCCCTGCGCCTGATCGAAGTCGTCCGCCAGGCGGCGGCCCGACAGGACGCCCGGAAGGGCTGCCGGGCCAGCGGAACGGGCGCAGGAAGGGAGTGAGGAAGAGGGAATGCCGCTGATCGAGGTGAACGGGGCGGTCCGCGAGGTCGAGGCCGGTCGCACGGTGAGGGGGCTCCTGGAGGACCTGGATCTGGACGACCGACTGGTGGTCGTGGAGCTCAATCGACGGATCGTCCGGCGGGATCACAGGGCGGATGCGGTCCTGCAGGACGGCGACCGAGTCGAGATCGTCCATTTCGTCGGCGGCGGGTGAATCACAACTCACGATATCGAGTCGAGACATGAAAGCGGCAGGATTGGAAACGGCGACGGCGGATCCGGCACCCCTCGAGATTGGTGGACGGACTTTCGGGTCACGCTTGATCGTGGGTACCGGCAAGTACCGCGACCCCGCACAGACGGTGGAGGCTCTGAGGGCCTCTGGCGCGGAGATGGTCACCGTGGCGGTGCGTCGCGTCGACCTCGACGCGACCAGGGAGGAGAGCCTCCTGTACCATCTGGATCCGACGGAGTTCTTCCTTCTGCCCAACACGGCCGGCTGCTACACGGAGGAAGATGCGGTGCGATACGCGCGACTCGGAAGGGAAGCGGGTCTGAGCGACTGGGTGAAGCTCGAGGTCATCGGCGATCAGGAGACCCTGCTTCCCGATACCGAGGCGCTGTTGGCGGCGACGCGGACGCTCGTGGCGGAGGGATTCACCGTGCTTCCCTACACGAACGACGACCTGATAACGGCCCTGAAGCTGCAGGATGCGGGGGCCGCCGCCGTGATGCCGCTGGCCTCGCCGATCGGGAGCGGTCTCGGACTGCTCAATCCGCTGAACATCAGGCTCCTGAAGAGTCGCCTGGACGTTCCGGTGGTGGTGGATGCGGGGGTCGGGACCGCGTCGGACGCATGCGCGACTATGGAGCAGGGAGTGGACGGAATCCTCATGAACACGGCCCTGGCCGCCGCGGATCACCCCGTGCTGATGGCGAAAGCCATGCGTCTCGCCGTGGAAGCCGGGCGGACGGCATGGCTTGCGGGTCGGATGCCGAAGCGCGAGTGGGCGGTGCCTTCCAGCCCGTCTTCGGGCATGCTGGATTGAGGTCGGACGGGGAGAGGGAACGGCAGGATCCTCGCCTCGCCGCCTATCGGGTTCTCTCGGACGTGGACCGGGGCGAGTTCGCCGATCGGGCGGCGGGTCGCCGCCTGCGGGGTCTCCCGGCTGCCGATCGCGCGCTCGCCCTCGAGCTGGCGTACGGCTCGATTCGCCTGAGGGGTCGGCTCGACGCCGAGCTGTCCCGCCTGCTCGATCAGCCGCTCGAGCGGCTGGATCCGCGTGTGCTTGGCTGGTTGCGTCTCGGGCTGTACCAGTTGAGAGAGACTCGCGTGCCCGATCACGCGGCCGTCGATCAGACGATTTCGGGCATCCGGACCACCGTCGGGGCCGGGTTGACTGGACTGGCCAACGCGGTCCTGCGGCGAGCCGCGCGGGAGGGCCGCAGGCAGGACGCGTATCCGGATGCGGACCACGATCCGGAGGGCTACCTGGTGAGCTGGGGATCGCACCCGGCGTGGCTGGTCCGTCGGTGGCTCGCGCGCTGGCCGCTTGCCTCCGTTCGTCGTCTGGTGGAGAATGATAACAAGCCCCCGCCCGTAACGTTGCGGGTGCTGGACGCAAGCCTGGACCACGAGGCCGACCTGGTTCCGGAAGATGGGGTTCGCCTCGCCGCCGAATCGGACTGGAAGGGCATGTTCAGGCTGGCTGAAGGGACCCCGGAGCAGGCGCTCAGGAGTCTTCCCTGCGTAGTGCAGGATCCCGCCGCCGCCGCCGTGGTAGACTACGTGGGAGATGAGGTGGCCGGCCCCGCGGTGGACGCGTGTGCAGCTCCGGGAGGGAAGACGATCGGGTTGGCCTGGCGTCACCGGGAAGCCCGACCGTTCGTGGCGGCGGACGTGAGCGGCGCGCGACTGAAACTGCTCCGAGAGTCGCTCGATCGGTTGCGGCTCGACGTGGGCCTCGTGCGAATGGACTCGCGCGTTCCTGCGATTCGGCGGGCGCGGACGGTCCTGCTCGATGCGCCCTGCACGGGTTCCGGCGTGCTGCGCCGACGTCCGGACGCGCGTTGGCGCATCGATCAGGGCAGGCTCCACTCGCTCGTCGGCCTGCAGGAAGAGCTGCTGGAGGCCTCGGCGACGGTCCTGGAGAGTGGCGGCCTGCTCGTATACGCCACCTGTTCCCTGGAACCGGAGGAGAACGAAGAGCAGGTCGAGAGCTTCCTCGCCCGGCACCCGGAGTTCCGGCGCGAGCCGCCGGATCCGGGTTGGGTAGCGGAGGGAACGACGGACGAGAACGGCGACCTTCGGGTCTGGCCGTGGGTGTGGGATACGGACGGAGCGTTCGCGAGCCGGCTGAGACGTCTCTGATGGATCGTCTTGGATCCAGGACGGTCCGGCGACAGGCCCCAGCGGACGAAAGGGGAACGAGAGGATGAGCTACAAGCGGCGCCGTGGGTTGGGCGGCGGTCGGGGATCGAAGGGCAGGGTCCGGAACGCCGAGGCACCGCCGGAGGCCGGGGCACCGGAGAAGTCGGAGGGGCGGAGGGAAGGAACCGACGGTACGGCCGCCAGCGCGGCGGCGCCTCGAACGCAGACGCTGACGGAGCTGTTCTCGCGGCAGTCGGGGCCCGAGGTCGAGGCGGGTCCGAAGGGTGGCGGCGGGAGAAGGCGTCGGTGGCTGATCTCCGCCGTGGTCGTCGCGCTCTTCTTCGGCGGCGGCTACCTGGCAGCGGCTCAGTGGGTGTTCCCCGGCGGCAGGGTGGAACAGGACCCTTCGATCGTGAAGGTGCCGGAGCTTGTCGGCCTCACCGAGGAAGAAGCCCAGCAGCGCCTCGACCGGCTGGGCCTCGAGTACACGGTGCGCTCCGGAGTGACGCATCACCTGGCGCCCGAGGGCGCCGTGCTGGCACAGGATCCGCTTCCCGGTCAGTACGCCCGTCCCGGAGCCCCGGTGTACGTGTCTCTGAGTCGGGGACCGGAGCTTCACGTCCTTCCGGATGTAGCAGGACTGTCCGAGCGCCAGGCCGTGATCGTGCTGGAACGCCTGGGTTATTCGGTTGCCGTGGAGCGCACCACTCATACGCTCGAGCAGGGTCGATCGGTGGAAACGCGTCCGGAGGCGGGAACGGAGCTCGCCGTCCCGGCCGAGGTTACGCTGGTCGTGAGCGAGGGCCGGCCGGTCGTGCAGGTGCCGGAGCTGGTCGGCCGTCACGTGGACGACGCGGAGGGCGCCCTCGCGGCGGCCGGGCTCGAGCTGGGGGCGATCACGTACGATCCGCAAGCGCTGGAGGCGCCGGGCCGGATCGTCGGCCAGTATCCGCCGCCCGGCTACGGTCTGCGGGAAGGAGGCGCCGTGGAGGTGCGGGTGGCGGGCGATGTGACTCGCGTGAACCCGACGCGCCGATGGTTCGAGCGCGAGAACCCCGAACGTTGAGCGAGGCGATGCGCCGGTGAACTGGAAAGGGGTTCTGCGGGACCACTGGCTCTACAAGCTGGCGGCCTTCTTCATCGTCTTTCTGCTGTGGCTCGATCTGACGTCGAGCGAGCGCCAGTCACAGGAGGTGGCGACGCGGCTCGTGATCGACGTTCAGGACTCGGCGTGGGTGCTGCTCGACGCGCCCGACGCGGTCGCCACGACGTTTCAGGGCCGGAACCGTGACCTGCTGGCGTTGATTGGAGGTGATCCGGAGGTGCGGATCGGCATCCGCGAGGTCACCGGTCCGGTGATGCGCGTCGCCCTGGACCCGGATCAGGTCGTGTACGATCGGGATCTGGGCGCCCGGGCCACGCTGGTCGTTCCCACCTCCGTGGAGCTCCGGTTCGAGCGCCTTGCCGAGCGGCGGGTGCCCGTGGTGCCGGACCTGGTGACGGTTCCGGCCATGGGCTTCACGGTCCTGCGTCCGCTTCTCGTGGAACCGGACAGCGTCACGGTGCGGGGAGGCGAATCACAGGTCGAGTCCATCCGGCAGGTGGCGACGCACCGGGTGTCGCTGGAGGATCTCCAGCACGCAGTCATGAGGGACCTGCCCCTGATGGTGCCGGCCGGCGCGCGTGGAGTGGAGATCGATCCCCCCAGCGTGCTGGTGACGGTCCCGGTGGATTCGCTCGTCGTGCGGCAGACGCGCCTCCCGGTGAGGCCCGCGGGTACTGCCGCCGCCCGGGTCAGAGTACAGCCCGATTCGGTGAACGTCGTCGTGCGCGGCGCCGCCGCGGCGGTTCAGCGGCAGCTCGACTCCGTAACCTGGGCGACCGTGCGGGTCGACGCCGTGCCCACCGGTCCGCAGCTGACACCGGTCGAGGTGGAGCTGACCACGGGGGGATTCGTATCGGCGTCGCCGCTTCCGGCAGAGGTGACGGTCAGACCGGAAGGTTCGTGAAAGGTGCCATTCCGGGGCGGGCCCGTCCTCGGGATCGAATCGTCGTGTGACGAGACTTCGGCCGCCGTCGTGGCCGACGGACGCGTGCTGGGGCACGTAATCCTGTCGCAGGACGCGCATGCCGTGTTCGGAGGCGTCGTTCCGGAGATCGCGGCGCGCCAGCACCTGGCCCACATCGATGGGGTCGTGGCCCGGGCGCTCGCGGAAGCGGGAGTGCGGGCCGGTGAGCTGGCCGGCGTGGGCGTGACCGCGGGTCCGGGCCTGGTGGGGGCGCTTCTCGTAGGCCTGAACTGGGCGAAGGGGTTCGCTTACTCTCTGGGCCTCCCGATCGTGGGGGTCCACCACATGGAAGCCCACCTCTTCGCGAACTCCCTCGAGTCGCCGGAAGCGACTCCGCCGTTCGTCGCCCTGCTGATCTCCGGCGGCCACACCATGCTGCTCCACGCTGCATCCTGGGGGAGTTACGAGCTTCTGGGCGCCACTCGGGACGACGCGGTCGGCGAGGCGTTCGACAAGGTGGCGCGGCGCCTCGGACTGGGGTTTCCGGGCGGTCCCGAGATCGAGAGGTTGGCACGGCAGGGCGTTGCGGGGAAGTACAGACTGCCGCGGCCCATGCTGTCTGCTCGCGAAGGTCCGGGCGAGGCGGGTTTCTTCGACTTCTCGTTCAGCGGGCTCAAGACCGCGACGGCGCTCCTGATAGGCGAGATCGAGGCCGGTGGGGAGGAGGCGATCGCCGCAGCGCGGCCCGACGTGGCGGCGGAGTTCCAGGAAGCGATCGTGGACGTGCTGGTCGGGAAGACGATGCGGGCCGTCGATCATACGGGGTGTCATCGCGTGCTCCTCGGTGGAGGAGTGGCGCGTAACGGTCCACTTCGCGAGCGACTGGCGGCGGCCCTCGCGCCGGCTGGCGAGCTGTTCGCGCCGTCGCCGAGGCTGTCCACCGACAACGCGGCGATGGTGGCGCGTCTCGCCGAGCACCGGCTGGCAGCCGGCGAGGCCGACGGTCTGGAGCTCAACGCGGACCCGGCCCTCCCGTTTCCGGGTCTCTCTTAACGCGAACGGAGAATACGCGACTCATGCATCCGGAACTGCTCACTCTCGACCTTCCGGTTCTCGGCCGGTTCACGATCACCACCTTCGGCGTGATGATGGCGATCGCCTTCCTGGCGGGC
>CANPVW010000041.1 GCA_947581745.1 Candidatus Benthicola azotiphorus | reverse complement strand
GGCGGCATTCCTGCGCAAGGTCGGAATTCCCGTCGCCGTCGTGATCGCGGTGGCTCTGATTCCGTGGCGTGAGCGGGTGTCTCCGCGCTCCGCGGAGCTCATTCCGGGCAGCCGGATGCCCGTGCGTGCCACGGTGGGCGGTGTGCTCGAGGAAGTCCGCGCGGAGGAGGGCGCTTCGGTGGCGAGGGGAGACGTCCTGGCGGTCCTCAGGGACGAGGAGGTTCGCATCCGCATCTCCGAGACCGAGGGCGCGTTGGCCGCCGCGCGGCGGGAGGAAGCCTCCGCCCGCGCCCGCGGCGCCGAGACCGAGTCACGCCTCGCAGGCATTCGAGTCGAGGAGCTGACGGAGAACCTCTCACTGCTGCGAGAGCAGCTCGAGAGAACCCGCATACGCGCGCCGGTCGACGGCGTCGTCCTGACGGTCCGGCCGCACGAAATGCTGGGGGAATACCTCGAGCCCGGCCGCGCCTTCGTGCTGCTCGGCAGGACGGACCGGCTCCAGGTCGAGACGCTGGTCAGGCAGCAGGACATCGATCGGGTCCGGATGGGACTCCCGGTTCGTCTGAAGGTCGCCGCCCGTCCGCACGACACGTTCGTCGGCTCCATCGTGGAGATCTCCCCGGCCGCGGCGACCGACGCCTCGGGTGACGCGTCGGTGACGGTGTGGGGCGACATCGATAACGGGGAGGGGTTGCTGCGTCCCGGGCTGGAGGCGCGGGCCAAGATCGTGGGGGCGCGCCGACCGGTCGCGTATCTAGTGTTCCGGCCGCTGGTCCGTTGGATACAGATGCGCTTCTGGCGATGATCCCAGGCATCGAGGTAAACGAATGACCGCTCGACAGATTCCCCATCGCCGACGTTGGATCCGCTGGATCGGCGTGGGGGCAGTTCCTTTCCTCGTCGCGTCCTGCAGCCGCGAAATACGCTCTGATACATCCGACGAGCCCGCCACGGAGCGTCGCCTCAGCCTCGTCGATCCGTCCGGGGCCGAGGCGCCAGCGAGCGGCTATGCGGCGTTTCTCTACTCGGAGCGGGACGCCGACGTCTTCACGCTCATGCCGGATGACGAACAGTCCGGCGGCGGCGTCCCGATCGCGGAGATCCACGCGGAGGTGGGAGATCGGGTCACGGCGGGCCAGCTGCTCGCCACGCTGCGGGACGAGGTGCCGCAGCTCGAGGTCGAGCGCATACGTCCGGAGGTGGAGGAGTCGCGCAGGCAGCTCGAGCGCCTCGAGGAGCTGCACGCCAGTGAGGGTGTCAGCGACGCCGAGTACGAAGAGGGCCTGTACGCGAATCAGCGGGCCGAGGCGGCCCTCAAGTGGGCCGAGCTCTACCTGTCGCGCACCCGCGTCACGGCGCCGTTCTCCGGCGTCGTCTCGCGCCGGTACGTGCGGCAGGGCCAGGTGGTGGACGAAACGGCGCCTCTCTTCCGGGTGACCTCCATGTCGCCCCTCCGCGCGCGTCTGCTGGTTCCTGAAGGCGACGCCGGGAGATTCACTGAGGGTGGGGCCGTGACGATCCGCGACGCGGCGGGCCGGTCGAAGTCGGGCGTCGTCATCATCGTGGCCCCCACCGTGGATCCCGGAAGCGGGACCCGCGAGGTCGTTGTCGAGATGAAGGACGTCGGGGAGTTCAGGCCTGGGGCGTCCGTGGTCGTGGAACCGGAGGCCGGTCCGTGACGATCGCCCTCGATGCACGGCCGCGCCTGTCCGCGGAACTCAAGATCGTGCGCCGGGAGCACCGGGGGCAGATACAGTATGTCGTCAAGCTCCCCGCCGAGGGGAAGTACTACCAGTTCGGAGAAGCGGAGATCGGTCTGATGCGGCTCATGAACGGCCGGCGTTCTCCGGCGGAGATCGCGGCCCGCGCCGCCGATGAGCTGGGTGTGGCCGTCACCGAGGGCCAGGTAGGAGACTTCGCGGTTCGTTTGAAGAAGCTGGGAGTCGTGGAGCGCACGCCCGCCGAGCAGAACATGATGCTGATGGAGCGACTGCGTTCGCAGCGGCGGGTCCGGGTCCGCCAGCGCGCGAAGGGATCGATCCTCAGGCTCCGCTTCTCGATCGGAGACCCGGATCATCTGTTCGATGCCGTGGTCGCTCGCACGCCGTGGTTGTGGTCGCAGGCTTTCGTCGCGGTGTCTCTGGTCCTGTTCGTCGCGTACGGACTGGTGCTCGGCGCGCGCTGGAGCGAGTTCTGGAGCGGCACGACGAGGCTGTACACTCTGTCGGGCGTCTCGGTAGGCGATCTGATTCTCGTGTGGGTCCTGGTGATCGTCATCGGCGGGATCCACGAGGTGGGGCACGGGCTGACCACCAAGTGGTTCGGGGGAGAAGTGCACGAGATCGGCGCGATGATGCTGTATTTTTCTCCCGCGCTGTTCTGCAACACGAACGACGCGTGGACCTTCGAGCGCCGGTCCGACCGGTTGTGGGTCACGTTCGCCGGACCGTGGATCGAGATGGTGGTCGCGGCGATCGGCGCCCTGGCGTGGGTCGCGACGGAACCGGGCAGTCTCGCGCACCACCTGGCCTTCCTCACGGTCCTGGTCGGGGGCATTTCCGCCGTCGTCACCAACTTCAATCCACTGCTGCCGCTGGACGGGTACTACGCCCTCTCGGACTGGCTGGAGATCCCGAACCTGCGCAAGCGTTCGTTCGAATACTGGGGTTGGCTGGGGCGACGGTACGCGCTCGGGATGAACGTTCCCTCTCCACGGGTCACGCCCCGGGAAGCCAGGGTCTTTCTGCTTTACGGCGGTCTCGCGCTGGCGTACAGCGCTCTCATCGCCGTCGTATCCCTGCTGTGGCTGGTCCTGGTGCTCGGACGGTTCGTGGGGCCGTGGATCTGGGTGCTGGTGGCCCTCATCGCGCTCCGGATCGCTGTGCAGATGAGCGGCCGCACCGCGACCGTTGTGCGCACGGCCGCCGTTTCCTGGAGGACCGCCGTCAAGCAGCGCCGCTGGCTGATCGGGTCCGGGAGCGTGGCCGTGGTCGCCCTGGTCATCCTCCTCGCTCCCTGGACGTTCCGGGCGCGGGGCGAGTTCACCGTGGCCGCCGTCCCGCGAGTGCTGGTGCGCTCGCCCGAGACCGGCATTCTGGATCGGATGTGGGTGGCCGAAGGCGACACGGTGCAGCCGGGCCAGATCCTGGCGACGCTGTGGACGCCGGACCTGCTGCGCAGCGCCTCCGCCGCGCGGGCCTCGGTGCGGCGTCTCACCCTGGAAGCAGCCGAGGCTGAAGCCCGCGGCGACCTGGCCTCGGCCGCGGGGGCCACCGCCGTCCTCCAGGAAAGCCGCCGGGAGCTGGCACTACTCGAGGGAAGGCTGGAGAGATCCACCGTCCGGGCTCCGACGGCGGGCGTCGTGATCGGCTACCGCCTGGAGGAGCGATTGGGAGAGAGGCTGGAGGCCGGCGCCCTGCTGCTCGAAGTGGCATCCGTCCAGGGTCGGCAGGCGCGGGTCAGGATTCCCCTGCGGCTCGCGACGAAGCTGCAACCCGAGCAGGAGGCGGCCATGCGGCTGCCGGCTCGCTACTGGCTGGAGTTCCAGTCGAAGGTCGCGTCGGCGTCTCCGATCGCCGACGGGAACTGGGTCGAGGTGGAAATCCCGTTCCCGCGTTCCGGGTGGCAACCCCCGCCCGGGATGACCGGCGTGGCGAAGATCGTGATGTGGAAGGGAACGATCGCCGAGGCCATCGTCCACAAATTCCGCCAGACGGTGCGAGCAGACCTATGGCTATGACGGGAAGAGTGTTGCACGAGGAGCTGATCGAGGAGCTGCGCGGCCTCGAATCGCTGGCGAGCCTGAAGGGAGAGGGGCTCGAGCAGCTGTGCCGGCTCGGTCGGTGCCACGACTATCCCAAGGGAAACGTCATTCACTACCGGGGCGATGTCGACAACGCGGTCTACATGATCGTCCGCGGGAAGGTGAAGGTCGTGATGACGAGCGACGACGGTCGCGATGTAGCGATCGACCTTCTCAGGTGCGGCGACGTGTTCGGCCTCGTCGCGGCGGTGAACGGCGGGGGGCACCCGGCGCACGCGATCACGGCCACCGAAGCGCGACTCGTCAAGTTCCGGAGCGCCGCGTTTCTCGACTGGGTCGACGACCAGGGCCTGTTCCGGGACCTGGTGTGGCGGCAGCTCGCCAACCGCGTCCGCCAGGCGTATCAGCGCATAGGCGAGCAGGCCCTGATGGGGGTCAAGGAGCGCCTCCTGGTCACGTTGCTCGAGATCGCGGAGCACGAGGGACGCCCCGCGGCCGAGGGGAAGGAGGTCATCTTCACGCGTCCGACGCATCGCGAGCTCGCGCAGCGGATCGGCTCGAGCCGGGAGGTGGTTACGCGTGTCCTCAAGGAATTGCTGGAAAGCGATCTCCTCGACGCGGACGGCCGGGTGATCCGCGTCCCGATGTCCGCGCTGGTCTTCCGGGAAGGTGACGTCGATCACATCTGAGCCGTCCGTCCGGTCACCGTCGCGGTCAGCCATCCGTCACGGTTTCTTCGTGCCGTTTCTCCTAACGCCCCGGGTGCCGTTTCGACTACTCTATTAGGGTAGGCCGGAAGAGAGTCCGGCAGGAATCGGGCGACACGAACGTGCTGCCGTAGAATCCACCACGAGGAGGAACCATGGACGACAAGATCCGCATCGAGCTCACGGACGAGCAGAAGAACAAGATCCGCGAGGCCACGGGCAAAGAGGCTTCCGCGATCGAGCTGACGGCTGAAGAGCTGGAGGATCGTGTGTCTCCTCGGAAGAAGTTCGTCTGAGGATCTCCACGGTTCTGGAGCACGCGGGGCGGCCGAGAGGTCGCCCCGCTTTGCGTTCGAGGTGTTATGTTGGATCGAATCCGGCCGCCCCCCCACTTCGTTCCCGGCCGGATCGAACACCAACCGGTCTTCGAAAACATGCCAGAGCACCCCGAGCGATCGCCGTCCTGTCCCGCGTGCGGAGAGCCGACGGCTCCGTCGGCCAGGTTCTGCGCGGCATGCGGCGCCCTGCTGGTGTCCGTCGCCGAGGCGGACCGTCGCGTGGTCACGGTCATGTTCGCCGATCTCACGGGCTTCACCTCTCTCTCCGAGCGCCTCGACGCCGAAGATGTGAGGGCCTACGTGTCCGGCTGCCTCGATCCCGTGGCGCAGGCCGTCAGCCGGTGGGGCGGGTTCGTGGACAAGTTCATAGGCGACTGCGTCATGGCCCTGTTCGGGGCGCCGGTAGCCTACGAGAACGAGCCGGAGCGCGCCGTTCGAGCAGCCCTCGACACCCAGGCCGCGATCGAGCGGCTCGACCTTCCGGTCGTGAACCGGGTGACTAAGGCGACCGGGTATCAGCCGCTCCTTCGGATAGGGATCGCCACCGGTCCGGTGGTGACGGGCGTGTTCAGCGGCGGCGGGGCCCGCAACTACACCGCGGTGGGTGACGCGGTGAACGTCGCTTCGCGGATCCAGGGGCTGTGCGATCCGGGCGCCATTCTCGTGGACGAGGCGACGTTCAAGCACACGCGCCACCTGTTCGAGTACGGGGACGAACACCTGGTGAGAGTCAAAGGCCGGGTGGAGCCCGTCCTCACGCACTACGTGGTGGCGGCGCGCGAGCAACGAGGGCGGGCGCGCGGGATAGAGGGGCGGCAGACGCCGCTCATCGGTCGCGACCGTGAGCTCGAGGTGCTGCGGGATCGCTGGGAACACGCGGGGCAGGGACAATTCCGTGTCACCGCGATTCTCGGCTCGGGCGGGATCGGGAAGTCGCGGCTCGTGGAGGAGCTGGTGGCCGCCGAGCGGATCCCGGATTCCCAATTCGCCCAGGGACGCAGCTATCCCTACGCCAGTCGCAGCCCGTGGGAACCGCTCGGAGAACTGTTGCGGAGCGTGCACGGGATCGAGCCCTCGCTGCCGGCGCGCGAGGCGGCCGCCCGGATCGTACCCGACGGGGACCCGGTGACGCTGCGTGAAGCGGTGGCCGTCATCCTCGGAATGGCGTTGTCGGATGCGCCGTCGCTTTCGTCCTTCGATCCGCCCGAGATGCTGGGTCTGATCCAGACCACGATCGCCGGGCAGCTTATCGGAGCGGCGGGGGCCCGCCGCCTGATGGTGCTGGAGGACCTTCACTGGGCGGACAACGCGACCCTGGAATTCCTCGAATACCTGGTCCAGCTTCCCCTGGAGGGTCCGGTTCTGCTTCTGCTGCTGGCGCGCCACCCCCTTTCCGAAGACACGGCGCTGGCCCGGTTGCTGGCCAGGTGTCCTGACACGCTGGATCTCACGCCACTTCCGACCCCCCTTTCGCGGGACCTGCTCGATGCCTTGCTGGATCCGCATGAAGTGCCGGATCGTCTGCTGGATCGCGTCGCCGATCGCTCGGGAGGCAATCCGCTCTTTCTGGAGGAGTTCTGCCGCTCGCTTCTCGAGGATGGAACGCTGCGGGAACAGGACGGGGTGGTGATCGCGGCCGGGGATCATCAACTGGTGGACATTCCGGATTCGGTCGAGAGCCTGCTCAGTACCCGCATCGACGGACTGGATGCGGAGGTGAAGAGGGTGCTCCAGTACGCGGCGATCGTCGGTCGTCGCTTCTGGGAGGGAGCCATCTCGGACGCACTCGCCCATAGGCCGGTGGACGGGGAGCTCTCGACCCTGCAGAGCGGTGCGCTCGTTCGCAGTCAGCCCACGTCCGTCGTCGAAGGTGATCGGGAGTTCGTGTTCGAGCACCTCCTGACGCAGGAGGTGGTGTACCAGGGGCTTCTGCGGGGTCTGCGCGCAGACCTGCACGGCGACGTCGCGGAGTGGCTCGTCGAGCGGCTCGGCGAAAGCGCAGGGGAACACGACGGCTGGATCGCGTTTCACTTCGAG
>CANPVW010000040.1 GCA_947581745.1 Candidatus Benthicola azotiphorus | reverse complement strand
TGTGCTGTATCAAGAATCCGGCCACACCGACGAGGAGCCTCAGTTCGTCTGCTGCTTGTAGTCGCCCTTGAGCTCCGGTGCGTCCGTGAGGTGCACGCCGACGGAGAAGATGACGTTGCCGTTCGGGGAGCGCGCGAACTGGAATGACGCCCTCCACCGGTGCAGGTCTCGATCCAGTGTGATGAGCTGCTGCCCGAAGTCTCCCGATGTGAAGTTGTACTGCGTGCTCCAGCGGGCGGCCCAACCGGGAGTCGGGTGAAACGACAGCGTGCCATCCACCGTCTGGCTTTCAAAGCCGCCCTCCGTCTGCGGCCGGATGAGCGAGTACCGGAGGGTCAGGTTCCAGGGACCGCCCCTGGCTCCATCGGAGAACGGATCGGTCTGGTCGGCGTCGTAGAATTCCCGCAGACCGCTGCGCGCGTCCGGTTCCCTCTCCGCCGGCGCGGCCGCCATGCGATCCCGGGGCGAGACCGGAGCGTCGGTCCCCAGCCCCACCAGGTCTCCGAGGCTCGTGCCCGACCGCAGGCTGAAGCTGAGGGCGATCTGCTGAAGCGACGGGCTGAAACGCCGATCGGCCCCGGTTCCCTCGAACAGGCGGTGCGTCATGTTGATCGTCAGCCCCCGGAGCAGGTCGGAGCTGATGTTGTTCGAGACGGTTGGCGATATGAGGACCGGCTCTCCGAGCTTGGAGCGCTCGAAGTCGAACACGAGAGCGGACGTGTTGAGCGCGAGCAGTGTCACGACGCGGGCGCGAGGGGGCATGCGCGGCGGTCCCGTGAGATCGGCACGCGTCAACGTGTCGGACTCAGCGCCCACCGTGTCGGGCTGCAGGCCCACCGTGTCACCGGGGAATCCAGGTCCGCCGGGGGCCTCCCGGAGTCCCGCGCTGGCCGGGGCCTGCGTTCCCTGCTCCGCCGAACGGACCTTCGCCTCGAACGTCTGCCGCAGGGTGAACGACAGAGTGTGCCGGGCGCGGATCGAATCCAGCGGGAAGCCCGGGATCGCACCGCGGGCGGAGTCTACCGAAACGGCGGGCGCGTAGGCCCAGGAGAACCCGGGCGAGAACTTGTGGCGGATCCTGCTGAAGGCCCCGAAACCCGGATAGAAGCCGAAGACGTCCGTGCTGAGCGTGGCTCCGAAGCTCATCTGCGTTGGGACGGACACGAAGTCCCCCGCCGTGTCAGGAGACCTGAAGTACCCCCCGTTCCACCGGATGTTGGGGCGAAACGTGGTGGAGCCGACCAGGTTGACCTGATAGTCGAGCCCCGCGTTCCAGTCCATCTGCCGGACCTTGGTCGTGGGCTGCTCCACGCCCGTGGAGTCCTCCTCCGTCGTGCTCGCTTCGTTGTATCGCGCCCCGACCGAGAGATTCAACTGCTTGACCCGGAGCCCGCTGGAGACCGAGCCGCTGGTGTTCGCCCGATCGGTCACGAAGGGTTGACTGGTGCTCTGCCGGCCGAACGTGCCCGAGCCGCTCAGCGTCATGTTGTTGAACAGCCCTTCGCTGGAGCGGGGGGCCGAGAACAGCGTGACGGGTGAGAAGCTGAGGCTGAACTGCGGCAGAGTGAGCTCCGTCTTCTCGCTCGTCAGGAACTGTCTGCGCCTGGCCGAAACGGAGACGTTGGCGAAGGAGAACCGGTGGTTCAGGCCGGCGTCCGAGTCGATCGACTGGGTCTGCAGGCGCGGATCGTACGTCTGGTCCTGGAAGGTCTGGGTGTTCTGGATGTAGCGCGCCGATACGCGAAGCGTGGTCGCCAGCCCGAGCTCCTGGTCGTGATTGAGGCCGAGGGTCAGGTTGCGGCCGCTCTCGCTGAAAGTCTCGCCGTACGCGACGCTTCCACGGATGAAGCGCTTCAGGAACCGGTACCGGAAGGCGCCGTTCAGCCGCGTGTAGTTTCCGCTGAACCAGTCCACGGATCCCTGCACGTCGGTGTAGTCGTTGATCGCCCAGTAGTAGCCGAAGTCCGTCACGTTCCGGCTCGTGCTTCCCGACGTCTGGACCACGTCGTTGAAACCGAAGCGCGGCGGCAGGATGCCGCTTCGCCGGCCCGGCCGGATGTCCTGCGCGAAGAACGGGAGCCAGAAGACCGGGACCTTGCTGACGTAGAGGACGACGGGCCAGGCGACGATCACGTCCTGGTTCACGAGCTTGATCTGGCCCGCCTGGAACCGGTAGTGCGGCAGCTCGACGTCGCACGAGGTGAACGCGCCGTTCGAGGCATACACCGTGTCCTGCGCCTTGGGAATCACGTCTCCGACCACCCGCCAGGTGGTGGCGCCCTGCATGAACTGAGTTTCGGCCCCGAAGACCGTGCCCTTCAGACTCGCGAGATCGTAGTACAGCACCGAATCGCTCTTCACGTCCTTCTGATCGGCGCCCACGAGCTCGATGTTGCCCGCCGCCGACATGAACTTGACGTTGCCCCGGTAGCGGATCGTGTCAGCGGTCAGCACGTCCGGTCCGCGGTTCACCTGCGCATCTCCCAGCAGTCCGATGCGCTCTTCCGCCACATCGAGCCTGACCTCCTCCCCGCGATACTCGAAGACCATGAATCCGGGGAGGTTCTTCAGCTGCCGGAACACCTCGTCCCGGGCCGGGAATCCCTCCGCTTCCAGACCCTGACGGCGCTGTTCGATGTCGATCCGGGGGGTCGTGTCGGCGGCGAGGCCCAGCGTGTCGTCGGGAAGGCCCTGGTCGCCTTGCCGCGGCGCTGCCTGCCGGATCCTGTCCTCCTGGCCGCTGACCGCGCCGGGACGCCGCGTCGGCTCCTGGGCGGTCGCCACGCTGGCGGCGATGAGCAGGACGATCGCGGCCAGTACGAGGCGCATGGACCGCATCACCGTCAGGACTCGGGGGCCGGCTCCTCGGCCCGCGATCGGGAGCGGCCGCCACCGACCAGGCGTACCAGCCAGATCGACAACTCGTACAGGAGGACCATGGGCACGAGGAGCATCAGCATCGTGCCAACGTCCGCAGGCGTCAGCAGAGCCGAGAGGATGGCGAGTACGACCAGCGCGTGGCGCTGGTACCTGCGGAGCCCGGCCGGAGTTACGAGCCCCATGAAACTCAGGACGACCAGGATGACCGGCATCTCGAAGATGATGCCGAACGCCAGGATGAGCCGCGTCGCGAACCGCAGGTACTCGTCCACGGTGATGATCGGCGTCAGGGTCTCGGCCTGGAATCCGATCAGGAATCGCAGACCCAGTGGAAGCACGAGAAAGTACGCCATGGCGATCCCACACAGGAACAGCACGAAACCCACGGCGATAGCGGGTACGATGTACTTCTTCTCATGCTCGTACAGGGCCGGTGAGAAGAACGCCCAGGTGTGATAGGCGATTACCGGTAGTGCCAGGACGAAGCCCACAACGAACGCCAGCTTGAAGGTGACGACGACGGGGGTCGTGGGACTGGTGTAGCGAAGCCCCTCGGCAGGCAGCACCTGATGGAACGGTCGTTCGAGGATCTCCAGGACCCCGAATTCGGTTACGAGGAAGAATCCGACGATGGATAGGGCCACCAGAGCGACCAGGCTCCAGATCAGGCGCTTGCGCAGCTCTTCCAGGTGATCGAGGAAGGGCATTTCGCCCAGGTCGCCGGCCATTCGGCTACTCGCTCGTCTCTTCCGGAGCTTCGAAGAGTTCCTGCTGTCCACGCGCCCGGTACCGGGCCCGCGTCACCAGTTCGCGTACCTCCTCCATGAACTCCGTCGTATCCTGGAAGTTCCTGTAAACGGAGGCGAAACGCACGTAGGCGACCTGGTCCGTCCCCTGCAGATGGCTCATCACCAGCTCCCCCACCTTCTGACTGCTCACTTCCCGCGCGTCGGAGGCCTCCAGCGACTCCTCGACCGCATCGACCATGTCCTCGATCTCGGACAGGGAGACCGGGCGTTTCGCACACGCTATCTTGATGCTGCGAAGAAGCTTGTGGCGGTCGTAGGGTTCGATGGCACCCGACGCCTTGCGGACGGTCAGCGGCTCCCGCTCGACGAGCTCGTAGGTGGTGAAGCGCTGACCGCAAGCGATGCACTCGCGCCGCCGCCGGATGGCCCGGCCTCCGCGACTGAGCCGCGAGTCGACTACCCGATCTTCGATGTGGTCACAGGTGGGACAGCGCAAGCGTCCTCCTCGTCCGGGTTCGGCAACCCGCGATGGGACGCAAACCCCGGGCCGGCAGGCTCAGTTCCGGAGCCTGGACAACTCCCGTTCCGCGAGGTCGCTCTCGTCGCTGTCGGGGTAGCCCTGAACGACTCGTTGGAAGAAGGTACGAGCATCGTCCACGTTGCCCCGTTGAAGCTCGATGAGCCCGCTCTTGTAGAGCGCAGTCGGTGCGCGCCGCGAGTTGGGATACAACTCGAGAACCCTCGCGTACTCGACCAGGGCCTGCTCGGCATTGCCGGCTTCGGCGTACGTCTCGGCCACGAAATACTGGGCATCGGGAGCGAGCTCATGACTCGGGTACTGCTCGAGGAACTGGACGAGACCGGCTCGGGCCGTCTCGTACGATCCACGCCGAAACTGCCGGAGGGCCGCCTCGTACAGTGCCTGGGGCTCTCCGCCCGCCCCGGCGGCCAGCGGAGAATCCCCGCCGGAACTATCGGCGAGGACCTCTCCACCGGCTCCAGGCATGCCGCTTCCGGAGTCCTGTAATACTGCGAGTTGGCGCTGCGTCTCTCCCGTCAGAGCCGTCAGTTGCGTCACCGCGATCGCCAGGTCCTCGATCTGGCGCTGCAGGTCCACCCTGCCCGAAATGTCGCGGCGCTGCTGGACGCTGAGACTGTCCAGCAGCACCGATCGCAACTGCCTGATTTCCGTCATCAGGCTGTCCCTCTGGGCGCGATCCGCCTGCATCTGCGCCTGCAACGTGGACTCGAGGTCAGCCACGTCGCTCTTCATGGCGCACGACGCGCCCAGAAGGGTGACGAACGCCGTAAGTAAGACTCTACGAATCAAAGAGCGCCCATGTTCTCAATGACGAACTCGGCACGCCGATTCGCCTGCCAGGCGTCCTCGTTCGAACCCTGGGCAATCGGCCGTTCCTTGCCGTAGCTCACGGTGTTGAACATGTCCGCCGACAGTCCGAGACTCACCAGATAGCGAACCGTGTTGTCCGCCCTGCGCTGGCCGAGCGCCTGGTTGTACTCGATGGAGCCGCGCTCGTCGCAGTGACCCTCGATCGTCAGCTTCACGTTCGGGTACTTGCGGAGGACGTCCGCCTTGGCCTGCAATACGGCCGCCGCGTCATCCCGGATGTTCGACTTGTCGAAGTCGAAATGCACGCGCTCGCGAATCACCATGACGGCGTCGATCATCGCGAGCTGCCCGCCGGCCGTGTTGGCGCAGTCCGTGCCGGCATAGTCACGCTGGGCCTGCTGATACAGGCTGCGCGCCCGATCGTAGTCGCCAGCAGCCATGGCCGCAGCGGCTTCATTGCACAGTCGGGCTGCCGCAGCGGCACGCTCAGCCGCCCGGACCGCGGCGAGGCTGTCCGCATCGGGCTGGGGCACGGTCTCTGCGACTACGGGCGGCGGCTCGGGTGCGGGGTTCCCGCCGCAAGCGGCAACTCCCACGGCGAGGAGTACCAGGAGAGCTGCGATCCTGCCATTGAGACGCATCTTGAGGCTCCTTTTCAGTGAGTCGCGAACTCCCGGAACGGGATATCGGATCTCGTACGGTCGTGACGGGTTGAGCTGGTTCCGTCGGAACCGCTGTATTGTATACTGCCCGCGTGCAATTGCCAAGCGGTGCCCCGGCGCGACTTAGGCCGTTACGAGCCTGGAGCCAGCGGGTCCGACCAGTGAGGCAGCTGATCCACGTTGTTCACCGTAACCGACCGCAGCCGCCCGCTCACCGTATCCAGCACCCACAGGGCGTAATACCCTCGCAACGTGCCCGCGAACACGAGGTGTCTGCCATCCGGCGCCCAGCTCGGGTCTTCGTTGCTTCCGCGGGAAGTCATCACCCGCCGGTCGGTGCCGTTCGGGTTGACCGTCACGATCTGAAACCAGCTGTCGACCCACGTGTGGTAGGCGATCCGGTCCCCGCGAGGAGACCAGTCCGGCGACGTGGCGTACCCGCGCTCTCCGAACACGTAGCGGCTCACGATCGACGGATCACCGCCCCTCTGAAGGTCCATCACGTAGATCTGCGGGTTTCCGAGAGGCGTGGACGTGATCGCGAGCTGACGGCCGTCCGGCGAGTAGGCACCGCCCAGGGTCTCCCCCGTGGACGTGTAAGTCACCCTGCGCGTGCAGCACAGCGGATCACGCTGGACTTCGAACAGCTCCGTGTGATCGTCCTGCGTCCTGCCGAACAGGATCCGTCGGCCGTCGGGTGAGTAGACGGGCGTGATGTTGATCTTGCCGATGTCCGAGATCGTTCTGTCCGCCCCCGTGACCAAGTCCAGCTCGTATACCACCGGCTTCCCCGTCCGGTACGAAACGTAGGCCACGTAGCGCCCGTTCGGCGACAGCTCGGGAGAGAGGACGATCGAGCTGTCGTCGGTGGCGGCCTCGTGCGTCAGCCGGCGAAGCCCGTACCCGTCGCTGTCGATCAGGAACAAATCCGAGGCCGTGGGCGTGACCATCCTGCGGAACACGATCCTCGTGGCCGCGATACCGGGCTCTCCGGTCGCCCACTTCACGACCTCGTCGGACACCCGGTGGAGCTCCATGCGAAACCCGGAATCCGTGGGCCGGGGCAAAGAGAACGCCTTGACTTCCTTCAGCTCCGAGAACACGACGTCGTGCAGGCTGACCCGCAGCACCGGGAGGTCGGGCGTGCCCGTGAGCTCGGAGACCACGAGCCAGACGGCACCCAGCTGATTCCACAGTCCGTAGTTCACCGGACCTTCGATCGGAAGATCGTCCGGCACCGGTATGATCTGGAACCGGTCCGCATAATCCAGATCGCGCCTCAACACGCTGTCGACCCGCGCGGCGAGATCTCCCATCGCTCCCTGGCTCTCCACCGGCGTCATCACGAGCCCGGGCAGGTAACCGGGCGTATACGTAATGCCGACACGCACATCGCCCGGATCCTGGGCGCGTGCGACCCCGGCCAGACTCGCCGTCAAGGCCACCACCATCAGTCCCCACGTCGCTGGCTTCCGTCCCATCATCACGGGTCTCACCTCACAGAGAAGCTGGATCGAAGAAGAAGGACACTCGCAGATGGTCACGCGGCCAGGCGGCCGGCAGGGGACCGAAGGCCTTCGCCCTCCCCGCAGCTTCCACGGCACCGTGCGCTTCGAGGTCGAACGCCAGGTCTCCGGAGCGCTGCACCCACTCGATGTCGCTCGTGGACCCGTCCTTCTCGATCGTGAAAATGACTTCGGCTCGCAGGTTGCGGTTGCCGGTGGGCGGACGCCAGTACCGGTGAACCTGGAGAATGATGTTCTCGAGGTACTTCGGGTCCACGAAAGCCGCCCCCTCGAGGTGGACGTTGATCGGGTCGTCGCCCTCTTCGGGCCCTCGGGCCGGCTCCTTGGACGGCTCGACCGGCGGAGGCTGTTCCACCACCGTCGGCACCTGCGTGCGCGGTTTCGGGGTGGGCGTCGGCTCGGGCGGGGGCGGCCGGTTCTCTTCCTCGGCGACCTTCGCGGGCTCCGGCTTCAGGCGCATCGGCGCCGTCTGGTCTGCCGCTGCCACAAGATGGACC
>CANPVW010000039.1 GCA_947581745.1 Candidatus Benthicola azotiphorus | reverse complement strand
TGAGGCGGCGAGAGCAGCGGAGCTTCCGGAGTCGGAGTGGCTGCACCAGGGAGGGGGAGTCGGCCTTCTGAAGGGAGGAATCCTGGCGGCTGACAGAGTGACGACGGTCAGTCCGCGGTACGCCCGCGAGATCGAGACCCCCCGCTTCGGGTTCGGCCTCGACCCGTGGATCGCCGGCCTCGATCCGCCTGTCGCGGGAATCCTCAACGGGATCGACACCGACGTGTGGAATCCGGCGGCCGATCCGATGCTGCCGGCCTCCTACGACGTGGCGGACCTGCGGGGGAAGCGTGAGTGCAAGGTGGCGCTGCAGGAGGAGATGGATCTGCCGGTGGATCTGGAGGTGCCGCTGTTCGGAATGGTGTCCCGCATGGTCGGACAGAAGGGGCTGTCCCTCGTCGAAGCCCTGGGGGACGAGCTCGTCGAGCGGGACGCCCAGTTCGCGTTCCTGGGTACCGGCGAGCGGCACTACGAGCGCCTGGTCGAAAGCCTCGCGAAGCGCCACGCGGGCGTGGCCGCTCACCTGGCGTTCTCCGAAGAGCTGGCCCACCGGATCGAGGCGGGCGCCGACTTCTTCCTGATGCCGTCGGAGTTCGAGCCCTGCGGCCTGAACCAGATGATCAGTCAGAGGTACGGCACGCCGCCCATCGTGCACCGGGTCGGAGGGCTGGCCGACAGCGTGACGCACGCGTCTCCGGAGGCGGTGGAGGCGGGGGAGGCGACCGGTATCGTATTCGATCATTTCGATGCGCCCGCCCTCTCCTGGGCCGTGGACTACGCCGCCGACCTGTTCACGAGACCGGCCGCACTGGCGGGGATCATTCGGACGGGAATGCTCCGGGACTTCTCGTGGGACCGGGCGGTGCGGGAGTACGAGCGGCTCTATCGCGAGGCCGTGGAGACGATCGGAGTCACCTGATGCGAAGCGACCTGAGGATTCTGGGGCTGGTCATGGCGGGAGGCGAGGGCCGGAGACTCCTGCCTCTCACCGAAGAGCGGAGCAAGCCTTCGGTTCCTTTCGGCGGCAGCTACCGGATCGTCGACTTCGTGCTGTCCAGCCTGCTGAATTCGGGAATCTACTCCAACTTCGTCCTCGTCCAGTACCGGTCGCAGTCACTGATCCATCACCTGAGGGAGGGGTGGCGGATCAGCACGCCGCACCCGGATGACTTCATCACGGTCGTTCCGCCCCAGATGAGGGTCGGCAGGGTATGGTACAGGGGCACCGCGGATGCCGTGTACCAGAACTTCAACCTGATCTACGACTACCGACCCGACCTGATCGCCGTCTTCGGCGCCGACCACATCTACCGCATGCACATCGGTCACATGGTCCGGTTCCATCGGAAGAAGAAGGCGGACCTGACCGTGGCCACGCTCCCGGTCCCCGTCTCCGAGGCCTCCGCGTTCGGGGTGGCACGAGCGCGAGAGGACGACACGATCGTCGCCTGGGAGGAGAAGCCGGCCGATCCCCCCGAGATGCCGGGCCGGCCCGGCTGGTCGTACTCGTCGATGGGGAACTACATCTTCGAGCCCGGTGCCCTGGTGAACGTCCTGAAGCGTGTGATGGAGGAAGATCTGGAACCGGACTTCGGGAAGACGATCGTGCCGCTGATGGTCGAGGACCCCGCTTATCGGGTCGCCGCCTACGACTTTCACCGCAACGAAGTGCCGGGAGTGAAGCCCTACGAGGAGAAGGGGTACTGGCGTGACGTCGGCACACTGCAGGCCTACTGGTCGGCCCACATGGACCTGCTGGGTGCACAACCCAGGTTCGACCTCAACAACCGCTTGTGGCCCATTCATTCGCAGTCATATCACAGGGCCAGCCCACGCGTGTTGTCCGCGACGCTCGAAGACTGCTCGCTGGGGGTAGGCAGTGTCGTTGACGGGGCCCGGATTGTCCGATCGGTGATCGGGCGCAATACCTGGATCGAAACAGGCGCCGAAATCGTGGACTCGATCGTCATGGATCACTGCCGGATAGGACATGACACTCGGATCCACCGCGGCATCGTGGATCGCTACAACTTCATTCAGGATGGAGAGGTGATCGCCGTGGACGCGGCGCAGCGGCGTGAAGGCGCGAAGGTCGAAGGAGATCTGATCGCGATTCCACGCGGCCGTACCCGTCCGATCTGATCGCGACGGCTCAATGAGCTGGAGAACTAGAGGAGGAGGATCAGGAGGGCCACCAGGCAGACGCCGAGTCCCGTGACGGCGAGGAGCGGAAAGCGCCGGTCGAAGATCGCCCGGCTCGCGGCGAAGATCGACAGGAACACGGCCAGCGTGGAGTACAGGCCCGCCAGGGCCGCTTCCCAGAGCCGACCGTCGGGATACAACAGCACCGCCGCGCCGGATACCAGGGTGCCGAGGAACAGAAGACGTTCGGTCAGCGCCTCCTCGGGCCGCGGTCGCTGCGTGGCCGGCAGCCTGCCGCTCAGGGCCAGCGCCAGGAGGGCCACGAGCTCCACTCCGATCACCGCGAACCATCCGATTCTCGCGGACGACAGTCCGGCCCCCGGCTGAAGCGCATTGGAGAGTGCCGAGAACGCGATCGACGTGACAGAGATCGCGCCCAGCGAGTAGATGCCGAAGGCGATCAGGCGCCCCACCACCAGGTTGGCGAAGAAGGTCCCTGGAGCGTCGCGCCGGAACCGGAGTGACGGAACGGCCGCCAACGGGTTGCGCGAGACGACACCGGGCGGCCAGTGGCCTGCCCGTGCGGCGCGCAGGACGGCGGCAGCTTCCGCTCGGGTGCGCGCCACATCCTCCGATCCGACCCAGCCCCGCTCCGCCGCCTCTGCGAGCTCGTCCTCATCCAGCAGTCGCGGGGCCGACTCGGGATCCTGCCAGACGTCGAGGAAGAGATCCGTCAGATGCCAGACGGCGGTCTCGGGTTGCGGCGGCTGCACGAAGTTCGTGTAATAGCCCAGGAATCGGGCCTGATCGTCGTATACAGCCCCTACCTCGTACGAGCGGCCCGGAAACATGAACCACATGATCGCCCCGCCGGGGGGTACATCCGCCTCGCCCACGCGTAGCGGCGGATCATCCGGCTCGAGCACCAGAAGCGAGATCTTGCAGTCCGCGCCGTCGTGCAGCAGCTCCTGCGAGAAGTGCTGCACGTCGTCCGGAGGGCGCCGATACACGATCGCCACCGTCGGCGTCCCGGCGGCGCCTCGCGCCGGAACTCCCCGGGTACGCGATCGCCGGCTGATCAGGCGCTTAGGTAGTATGAGTAAATGTCCGATTCTGCTCGGCCATCCGCGCCAACAACGGTGCGGGGGCAAAGCGGTTTCCGAGCGCTTCCGAGTATTGCGAGAGCGCATCCGCTATCGTCTGGATGCCCTCCGCATCCGCCCAGCGCAGGATGCCTCCGCGAAACGGCGGGAATCCCGTGCCGAGCACCATTGCCAGATCGACCGCGTCCGGGCTCTCGACGACCGATTCGTCGAGAGCGTGGGAAGCCTCGTTCACCATCGCGTACAGGCAGCGGCGGCGAATCACGTCGTCCGGGGAGTCGGACAACGCGGGGACGGCGGCAAGCCGCGCTCCGCCGGAGAACATGCCGTCCACGGAAGGATCCGGGCCGACTTCCCGGCCATCCTTGTAACGGTAGAAGCCCAGACCGTTCTTCCTGCCGAGTCGGGCGTCCTCCATCATCCGGTCCAGCACTCCGGAAGGGCGCATTCGGTCGCCGAACGCGTTCGCCATCTCGCGACTGGCGTGCCTCGCGACATCGAATCCGATCTCGTCCAGCAGCCGCAACGGCCCCATGGGCATGCCGAAGCTCACGAGGGCTTCGTCGATCGCCCCGACCCCGTATCCCTCGTCGAGCAGGAACCCGGCTTCGTTCAGGTACGGCGCAAGCAGTCTGTTTACCAGGAATCCCGGCTTGTCGGCCACCAGGATCGGTGTCTTTCCGAGCGCGGTCACGAGCCCGAATCCGGTCGCCAGTGCCTCCGGGCCCGTGCGGGGCCCGGCCACGACTTCCACCAGCGGCATCTTGTGCACGGGATTGAAGAAGTGAATCCCGAGGACGGAGGCGGGGTCGCGGGCGCTGTCCGCGATCCCGTCCACGGACAGCGAAGACGTGTTGGTGGCCAGCACGGCCCCGGACGTCGCGTCCTCGGCTTCCCGCAGGACCTGCTGCTTGACTGCCATCCGCTCGACGACGGCCTCCACCACGAGGTCCGCGTCGGCGAGGTCGGCATAATCCAGGCTGCCACTCAAGAGCGCGAACTTGAGCGATGCCTCCTCCTGGCTGAACAGCCGGGCTGCGGCGGCCTTGCGAAGCAGATCTCCCGCGTGCCTGAGTCCGGCATCCAGAGCGTCACGGTCGATGTCCTTCAAGACGACCGGCAGATCGTGCGCCGCCGCGAGCTCGGCGATCGCCGCCCCCATGACCCCGGCTCCGATCACGCCCATTCTGCCGACCCGGCGCCCACGGTTCGCCACGTCCTCGGGAAGTGCCTTCCGGGCACCCTGCGAGAGCTGGAACAGGCGGACGAGGTTGCGGGACTCGGGCGTAACCGCGAGCTCGCCCAGTGCGGCGGCTTCCAGTGCGTACGCGTCGTCCGCCTTCATTCCGACCGCGCCCGCGAGGACTTCGATCGCCCGGTACGGCGCCGGATAGAACGGTCCCGCCTCCGCCGAGATCCTCTTTCGCGCCGCACCGAACATGATCCTCCGGCCGGGTCCCGTCCGTTCGAGCAACCGCTCCCCGAAGCCGAGGCTCGGGGCCGACTTTTCGACCCGGCCACCGACGACATCGCCCACGAACTGGCGTACCTCGGTCGTGAAGCGAGCCGTCGACAGCACCCGGTCCACCAGCCCCAGACGAAGGGCACGGGAAGGCCGAACGGGCTTGCCTGAGAGGATGATGCCGAGCGCGTTCTGCATCCCGACGAGCGCCGGGAGCTTCACCGTCCCGCCGAAACCGGGCAGGATGCCCAGCTTGACCTCGGGAAGTCCGATCGCTGTGGCGCTCCTGTCGGATGCGACCCGGTAGTCGCAATGCAAGACCAGCTCGGTGCCGCCGCCCATGCAGGCGCCGTCGATCGCGGCGATCGTAGGCACCCTGAGCCGCTCGATGCGTCGGAAGACGCGCTGTCCTTCGGCGCTCGCCGCCCTGGCCTCGGCGGCCGTGGACAGGTCGGCGATGGCCTGCACGTCCGCGCCCGCGATGAACGCCCCTTCCTTGGCGCTGTGAACCACGAGCGCCAGGATCTGGCCGTTCGCGATGCGGGACTCGAGCTGCGACAACAGCGCGTCGAGTTCCTTCATCAGCGCCGGTGTCAGGACGTTTGCGGAGGAATCGGGTCGGTCGAAGGTGAGCCAGCCGACGTGATCGCGATCGATGTCAAATGCGAGACCGGAGGTGGATTCTGACTTCGGGCCGTTCATGGGATCGTACACGCGCCAGGGTCAGAGGTACGATGGCCGGCGAGGCCGAATTCGGCACGGGCCGGCGGGTCGGCCGGGCGTGGGCGCGCGGCTGTGCGGCGCGCCCACGTCTGACGGTCGACGGGCGGTCAGAGGCGAATGCGCTCCTGGCCGTTGGAGGTCTCGAGGCGAAGCGTGTCCACCTGCGTCGGGTCGATAAGGAGGCTCCAGACGCGCTCGTGCGTCACGTCGGTCCGCAGGCGGGTCTGCACCCACCAGTTACCGGATGGCAGCGACTGCGTGACGTAGCCTTCCGCATTGGTGGTATCGGTGTACACCTGCCGGCCCAGCTCCTCGACCATCGTCTCCTCGATATCGAAGTAGTCGGCGTAGTTCTCGTCCTCCCACGTATCCCGGACGGCCTTGAACGAATCCACGCGGGCCGTCACGGAGTCCTGCATGGCCGTGAACCGATCGAACAGGGTCTGCTTCTCACGATTCAGTCGCCCCTCGGTGCCTTCGAGCTGCTGGAACTCTTCGTACTTGGACATGTACTCGCGCGTGCCCCGGGCACGAGGATCCATGCCCTGCATCTCGTTGGAGAGCGTCTGCATGCGGTCACGGGCCTCGGACCACTGAGATTCCTTCTGGCGCCATTGCTCCTGCAGGGAGCTGATCTCGTTGAAGGTCGCCAGCATGTCCTCCGGGATTTCGGGCTTGGGCGAGGAAGCTTCCGAGTCGAGGGCATCGAACACGGAGTCCCGATCGAACGGATAGAAGTAGACCTCGAGGTTGGCCTCCGGCACCGGACCATCCGCGCCCTCTCCGAGCACCTGGACAGTCACCTCGGAGCCTCCGCACGCTCCGAGAGCGATCGCGGCGCCTACGATCAGGAAGGAAAGACGATTGCCTCGCATCCGTGTCTCCACGTTGGATGAGCGGTGAATCCCACATCGCGACCGGCAAATCTACCGGCCGGGCCCTCTGTTTTCAATCACGCGAAAGGGGCTCCAGTCGGAAGCCCCCGGGGTACGTTGTCGGTGGACCTGCATGCAACGTGGGGTGCGGCACGCCTCACTCGTATACGATGTCGTCCAGCAGATACTCCTTCGGGTTCACCTGCCGGCCGTCGATCAGGACCTCGTAGTGAAGGTGCGGCGCCGTCGCGAGCCCTGTCTTCCCGACTTCTCCCAGGACGTCGCCCCGGGCCACGCGCTGGCCCCGCTTGACCTGGATGCTCCCGGCGTGCGCGTAACGGGTCTTGTATCCGAAACCGTGGTCGATCTCGACCGTCTTGCCG
>CANPVW010000038.1 GCA_947581745.1 Candidatus Benthicola azotiphorus | reverse complement strand
GGAGAGTAGGTCACCGCCGGCTCACTTTCGAACGCCCCGCTCGCTTCACCGCGATCCGGGGCGTTCCCTTTTCCTACCCCCCGTTGCCCCTCACCACCCACCACCGTACTCTGCCGCCCCGAGGCCCGAGAAAACCGTATCAGGAGGTTGAAGGAGTGAAGAACAGGATTCGTCAGGCGGTCGCCGCGATCGCCGGCCTCTGCGTCGCGATCGTTGCCATCCCGAAGTCCGGCGCCGCTCAGGAGACCGACTACGACCTCGAAAAGAAGAAGCTGGAAGTCGCGCAGGCGATAGAAGAAATCACCTCCGCGGACGCGGGCGCTCAGCGGTTCTTCGACGACTCGTTCGGGTACGTGGTATTCCCGAGCGTCGGAAAGGGCGGCTTCGTCGTCGGGGGCGCGCACGGCACCGGCCTCGTCTACGAACAGGGCACGCTGATCGGGAAAGCCGACCTCAAGCAGATCAACGTGGGCCTGCAGATGGGTGGGCAGTCGTACATCGAGGTGATCTTCTTTCAGGCCAAGGAGGATCTGGACCGGTTCAAGGCCGGGAGCTTCGAATTCAGCGGGCAGGCATCGGCGGTCGCGATCTCGGAAGGCGCATCGGCCGACATCGCTTACTCTAAGGGTGTCGCCGTGCTGACCAAGGCCAAGGGAGGCCTCATGTACGAGGCTTCGCTCGGCGGGCAGAAGTTCGGCTACAAGCCTGTAGGCGGCTGATCTCCGGCTCGACGGCTCAGATGTCGTCCGAGGTCGGTTGAGAGGCCGAGGGGAAGGCCCGGCCGATCTCCTCCAGGAGCTGTCGAACGACGGCGCCGGGCCGCTCGGCGTCCATCACGGCGCTCATCACCGCCACCCCGGAGCCATCGGCGGCCACGGCTCCGGCGTTCGATGGGGTAATTCCTCCGATTCCGACGCACGGGATTCCAGCCGCGCGTCGCACCTTAGCCACGCGCTCCGCTCCCACGGCCTCACCCTGGAGACCCGGCTTGGATCGAGTTCCGTACACGGCCCCGACACCCAGGTAGTCGGCTCCGTCCCTCGCGGCTCTCGCTCCCGCCGCCGGGTCATCGGTCGAGTATCCGACGAGGAACGGGCGTGGCGCAGCCTTCCTCACGCCCTTCACGGGGAGGTCCTCGGGTCCCAGGTGAACGCCGTCGGCACCCGCCGCGAGCGCCACGTCGAACCGGTCGTCCACGAACAGGAGGGCCTCGAAGGAACTCGTCAACTTGCGAAGTGCGACGGCCTGCCGGAACAGTTCGCTCGCCGGGCTCTCCTTGTCCCGGAGCTGGATCGCCGGGCAGCCGGCTTCGAGGATCTCGTACACGACCCGTTCGAGCCGACCGGCAGCGGGTCTGGGGCGCGTGAGTACGATCAGCCGCAGACGCTGCCGGAGATCACTCTCCACGTTCACGACGGATCCGGTTGGTGGCGTTGATGTGCTCGCGGTTGGTGCGGGTGAACTCGTGCGTTCCGTCCGGACGCGCCACGAAGAACAGGAAAGGCACCTCCGCGGGGTGAAGCGCCGCGTCCATGGCCGCGGCCCCCGGCGAAGAGATGGGGCCCGGTGGCAGACCGGGGTGTGTGTACGTGTTGTAGGGATCGTCGGCCACCCGGTCGATGTCGGCGAACAGCAGTCTCTCCTTCGGCTCGCCGAGGGCGTATTGCACTGTGGGGTCGGCCTGAAGCAGCATCCCTATCTCGAGGCGATTCATGTAGACGCCGGCAATCACAGGCCTTTCCTCGCCCACCCGGGCTTCCTCTTCCACGATGCTGGCCAGCGTGACCAGGCCCCGCTCGTCGAGCGCCAGGCTGTCCAGGCGCGCCCTCCTGCCGGGAGTCCAGAATTCACGATATCGATCGGTCATCTCGAGCAGCACGTCGGCCGGATCCACACCCTCCGCGAAGCGGTATGTCTCCGGGAAAAGGTAGCCCTCCAGCGTGGGGCCCGGCACGCCCGCCCTGGCCACGAAGGCCGAGTCGCGGGCGAGGGCCAGGACCGAATCCGCACTGACGCCTGTCGCTTCGGCCACACGCGGCGCCAGCTCGCGCAACGTGAAACCCTCCGGCACGGTGAGCGGGAACGTCATCACCTCCCCCCTCGCCATCGCGTCGAGGATCTCTCCCCATTTCATGCCTCCGGCGAGCTCGTACCTGCCCGCCTTGAGAGAGCCCTCGACACCTCGAGTTCGGGCCACGAGCGCGAACAGACGGGGGGAGCGGATGAGCCGCGCTTCCTCGAGCTGTCGTCCGATCGCCAGAGCGCCCGATCCCGGCGGTACTACGATCTCGACCGGTTCGCCGTGCGGCGGACCGTTCCAGGGTGCCGTCGTGGCGAACCAGCCACCCGCGAGGGCGAGCAGGAGCACGAGCGCCAGTGACAGCCCCAGTCTTCTCAACCGTCCTCGCTCTCTCCCAGGTATTCTCTGAGAAGCACGGTAGCCGCGAGCATGTCCTTGAGACCCTTCTCTCGTCGCCTGCGTCGCGAGATCTGCATCTCACGCAGCAGCTCTTCCGCTTCGTAGCTGCTCAGACGCTCGTCCCTATGGACCACTTCGAGGCCGGAGAGGAGGGCGATGCGCTCCGCGAAGCGCCGCGCCTCGACAGCCATCTCTCCTGCGGTGCCATCCATGTGGACGGGAATACCCACGATGACCACGACGGGTTCGAGGTCGGCGAGCAGACGCAGAAGACCGGCAGGTGGTTCCTCCGGAGGGTCCGCGTTGGCCAGCGTGGAATGGGGCGAGGCGATGGTGCGCGACGGATCGGTCGCGGCGACGCCGATGCGGCGTCGACCGTAATCCAGGGCCACGACGCGCCCGGGATCGGGCCTCAGATTCCCTCCAGGGCCTGGTCGAGCGTGGCACCTGACTGCAGCCGCAGTCGGATGTGGCGAAGCAGGACCGGGGATCCGATCACGAATCTGATTCCCGTGCCGCCGTCGAACGGGGCCCGCACCGCGGCCACCGTCTCCTCGGCCGTGGCCCCGAGCAACCCCTCGATCAGGCCCTCGGTGAAGGGCGCCTCGAAGTCGATCGTCAGCGGTCGGTCGGGATCGGGTCCATCGGGGGATCCGTGCACGAGGATCTCCGCGTGGCCACCGATTCCCCGTTCCCACTCGAACGTTCCGAGGCCGCGGGCGCCGGTTTCCGCGTTCACGGCCGACCAGAAATCGACCGCATCGAGCTCCGGGAGCGCGACGGCCCGGGCGATTCGCCGCGCGATGTCGTCGCCGGCAGCCCGCCCGGCGTCCCTCACTGCAGCGGCAACGGCTTCTCCGTCACGGTCCGCAGCCTCCGAGAGGGCGTGCAGGACCGCGACCGGGATACGAATCTCGTCATCGGGCCGATATTCAACCATGGACCGTCCGATCGGTAAGAGTCCGCAGGAGACTGAAACTAGATCCTGCGCGCCGGCCGGCAAGCGAAGGCACTTTCCCAACCCTCGAGGTTATTGAGTCAGGGGAATGATCCTGTCAGTTTGGTAACCGAATCACGGCCGCACCCTGGAGGATGCAATGGACGATTACGAATACAGGGAAGCTCTCGGCTTCCTGGCGGGCCTGACCATCGGAGCCGTCATCGGAACCGCGGCCGCCCTTCTCCTCGCTCCGCAGAGCGGAGCTCGCACGCGTCGTCAGATCGCGCGCAGGGCGGAGGCGTGGACCGACTCGGCGGGCGAGACGCTCGAGGACGCCAGGGACGAAGCTCGCGAGCTGGCCGACAAGGCTGCCCGCGAGACCAGGCGCCTGGCCCGCCGCGCGCGCCGGACCGCGGACCGGACGGGAGATCGCCTCTCCGATGCGGTCGAGAAGGGACGCGAGCGGCTTCGCACCTGATCGACTCCCCGTCGATTCCCCCCGACCAGGAGGCTCATGCTCGCCCAGGAGCTGATCGCGCGGAAGCGTGACGGCGCCGAGCTCACTCCCGACGAGTTGGTGGAGTTTCTCGGCGCCTACGGCGCGGGTCACGTGCCGGACTACCAGATGTCGGCCTTCCTCATGGCCGTGCTTCTCAACGGGCTGAGCGCCACGGAGCTCGGCACGTTCACGCGAGCGATCATCGATTCGGGCCGTCGGCTGAGTTTTGCGCGTGACGGGGGACCGCCGGCCGTCGACAAGCACTCCACCGGTGGCGTGGGCGACAAGGTGAGCCTGGTGCTGGCGCCGCTTCTGGCGGAGTATGGTCTCCGCGTGCCCATGATGTCGGGCCGGGGCCTCGGCCACACGGGCGGCACCGTGGACAAGCTTGAGTCCATTCCCGGGTTCCGGACCGATCTCGACCTCGCTGAATTCCAGTCCGTGCTGGCGGATGTCGGATGCGCGATGATCCGCCAGACTCCCGCGATCGCACCGCTCGACGGCCGGTTGTACGCGCTGCGTGACGTGACGGCCACGGTGCCCTCCATCCCCCTGATCTCAGCCAGCATCGTGTCGAAGAAGGTGGCCGAGGGCATCGAGGCGCTCGTGCTGGACGTGAAGTACGGCTCCGGCGCCTTCATGAGGGACCCTGAGCAGGCCGTCCTCCTGGCCGAGACGCTGGTGGACCTGGCGGAATCGGAGGGCGTGCGAGCCACGGCTCTTCTGACCGCGATGGAACAACCTCTCGGCCAGGCCGTCGGCAACGCGCTGGAAGTCCGCGAGGCACTGCAGTGCCTGAGTGGCGAGGGTCCGGCGGACCTGCGGGAGGTCACGATCGCCCTGGCGGTCGAGACCGTGCTTCTGGCCGTCCCCGGGGCGGCCCGCCCGGCGGTCCAGTCCGAGCTCGAGGAGATGCTGGACGATGGAAGCGCCCTGGCCCGATTCGGCCGCCTCGTCGAGCGCCAGGGGGGGGACCCGGCCGTGGTCGGCCAATCGGATGTCCTGCCGACAGCGCCGCTCGCGGCGACCTGGGAGTCGCCGGCCGAAGGCTTCGTGACGGGAGCCGATGCCTACCAGATCGGAATGGCCGCGGTGGAGCTGGGGGCCGGCCGTCGAAGGCTGGAGGATGACGTGGACCCGGCGGTGGGGATCGAGCTGCTCCTGCGGTGCGGCGACCCGGTCCGGCGCGGCCAGGCGGTGGCCCGGATCCACGCCCGGTCACGCGAAGCGGCCGACCGGGCGATCGAGCGACTGCGAAAGGCCTACCGGTTCGGGGATGAGCCACACGAGGCGATTCCGCTCGTCTGGCGTCGTGTGCCGGAGCGCGAGCCGGGCGTGGCGCTCTAGAACTCGAAGTCGTCCGAGACGGGCGGCGCGAGCGAGTCCGGTACGATGCCCAGGCTGTCGGCCCATTCGCGGGTCCCGAACGGTCCGTGGACGTCGCAGGGCTCCCTCGGTTCGGTCTCCGGAATGTACACTTCGGTGTAGACCGCCTCCGGAGGACACCAGGCCGTCGCCAGCATCCCCGTCGTACGGTCCACCTTGCGCTCGATCAGTCCCGTGGGCCTGGGCCACGGGGGCGGGGCGGGCCGGTTCGAGTAGAAGTACTTGAGGACTTCTGCATTGACGGGGGCCGCGTCCCGTCCACCCTGGGCGTCGTCCCGAATCCTGGTCGGAAGGTCGAATCCGACCCACGTCGCCGTGACGATCTCCGGCGTGAATCCGATGAACCAGGCGTTCGTGTAATCGTTGGTCGTGCCGGTCTTGCCGCCCACCGGTACTTCCCACGGGACGCCGAGCGAACGAATCCGGATTCCCGAGCCACGGTCCACCACGTCGCGGAGCATGGAGACCATGATCCACGAAGTCCGCTCGTCGAGGACTTCCTCCCGCTCGACGGGAGCCTCCCACAGGACCTCGCCGTCGGCGTTCTCGATCCGCACTATGGCCCGCGGAGTGACTCGGATTCCGAGATTGGCGAACGTCGTGTACGCTTCCACCATCTCGAGGGGGATGACGGACGGGGAGCCGATCGCGGTGGAGGGCACGCGGTCCACCCTCGTCGTGATGCCCATCCGGTGCGCGTACTGGGCCACCGTCTCGAGGCCGACCCGCAGGCCGACCTTCACCGCGACAACGTTGATGGACGCCGCCAGCGCGTCCCGGATCGTCACCGGTCCCCGGAAGTCGTTGGTGAAATTACTGGGCGACCAGATCGAGCTGTCGGGCTGCGGGAACTCGATCGGGGTGTCGAAGATCACCTCCGAGGCGGGCATCCCGCTCTCGATCGCCGCCGTGTAGACGAAAGGCTTGAACAGGGATCCCGGCTGGCGCTCCGCCTGCGTGGCCCGGTTGAACTCGGAGTCCTGGTAGTCGCGTCCCCCCACCAGGGCGAGCACGTCTCCGTCGGTGGGGTCGACCGCCAGGAACATCCCTTCGATGTAGGGCATGTTCGGCCCGCCCAGACTGTCCGGCGGCCAGGCGCGAGTCTCACGGTAAGTGGGCGCGTCGAAGCCGGGCTGCCTTTCGATCCACTCCAGCTGCGCCAGGACGGCGGAATCGGCGACTGCCTGGAGCTGCGGATCGAGCGTGGTGTAGATGCGAAGTCCGGCTTCGTAGATCTGGGTTCCGTAGCGCTCGATCAGCATGCGGCGGACCCACTCCACGAAGTACGCGGCCGGGATGTCCTCGCGCGCGTTCGGCCGGACGATGAGCGGGTAGGCGCGTGCCGCAGCTTCTTCCTCCGGACCGATCATCCCCTGGTCCGCCATCAGGCCAAGGACCAGGTTGCGCCTCGCGACCGCCCGGTCGGGGTTCCGGATCGGCGAATAGCGGGCCGGCGCCACCGGCATGGCCGCCAGGGTGGCCGCCTCCGGCAGGTTGAGCTCCTGGACGTCCTTGCCGAAGTAGCGCTGCGCTGCGTTCTGCACCCCGTAGATGCCGTCGAAGTTGATCTGGTTGAGATACGCCTCCATGATCTCGGTCTTCGTATAGGCCTGCTCCAGGGAGCGGGCCACCCGCAT
>CANPVW010000037.1 GCA_947581745.1 Candidatus Benthicola azotiphorus | reverse complement strand
CCCCGCCGCTCGGCCCCGATGAACGGCAGGCGGCCGAGAACCCGGAATAAGTAAAGGGCCGGCGCGCGCGCCGGCCCTTTAAGGCTCCTGGAGGCCGCTTGGCGCGGCCCTCCACGTGGCTACATGCGCGGGGACCTGAGCATCGACGGTGCTCCCGAAACGACCTCGCTGCGGGTGAACATCCCGGGGCGGGCCGGCTTGCAATGTGGCCCGTCACCGCCGAATCCGATGCCTCCGCTCGTGCCGCCAATCGCCGCGAGGACCGAGACCGGGCGATCGTCGATCGGACGGAGCGGCCGCGGGTTCGGGCTCGAGGTGACGAGGAAGTCCGAGACCGACGCGTAGGTGACCGCCGGATTTTCCTTCGCCTCCGGCTCCTGGACCTCTTCCATGAACGTCAGCGGCTGCGTCGCTGCGGCCGCCGCGAGTTTCGGAACTTCCGGAATGGCCGCGAGCTCATCGACGTCCGCCCGCTGCGGAGCGGCCTCTTCACCCGGTTGCGGAGTGAGCGCTTCCGCCACATCCGCGAGCGGCGCCTGGTTTTCCGGCAGATTTACCAGCTGAGCGGTCGGTCTCGCGGGGCGCTCGGCGTCCGTATCACCGGAGCCTCCCCATGCGAAGAGGGCCGCCTGCAGCATGACGACCACGACCACACCCGAGGCCAGCGCCAGCCGATACCGCTTCTCGGTTCCCGTTGTCTCACTCATCCCGTGACTCCCGGCTCCTCTCGTCCGACCGAGCCTCCGTCCCGCTGGACATCCGACTTCGCCAAAATAGTCCATCCGCTCGTTCTCTACAAACCCTCGAGGGCGAGCCGGGTTCCGTGCCGTGGGATCGGTCCGGGGATCTTCGCGCGGCGCGTGGCGGAGGCGTAAGTTGCGATGCATGTGCGGTCGATTCACGCTCGCCACACCGGCCAGCGAATGGGCGGCCCTGTTCCGCCTCGATCGAGTGCCTGACGTGGAACCCAGGTACAACATCGCGCCCACCCAGGAAGTGCTGGCCGTTCGCGCGCCTCCGGGACTGCGCGACCACGCCGGCATGCACCTCGCCCCCGACGACGCTCCCGTGCCGCACGAGCTCGCCTGGATGCGCTGGGGACTCGTACCGCGCTGGGCGCAGGGAATCGGACCGGGCCAGCCGCTGATCAACGCTCGATCGGAGACCGTGGCGGAGAAGCCGTCGTTCAGGGATTCGTACCGGGAGCGGCGGTGCCTCGTGGTGGCCGACGGATTCTACGAGTGGCAGACGGCGGGAAGGCGGAAGCAGCCATACTGGATCGGCCTGTCCGACGGCCGACCGTTCGGGTTCGCCGGCCTGTGGGATAGCTGGCAGGGAGAGAACGGGCAGTCGATGGACAGTTGCGTCATCCTCACGACCGGGGCGAACGAGGCCCTGCGCGTCCTGCACGACCGCATGCCGGTGATCGTGGAGCCCGAGAACTTCGACCTGTGGCTCGACCCGGACACGATCCCCTGGGAGATCGAGCCTCTCCTGCGCCCGCACCCTGAAGAAGACATCCGGTTCTTCCCGGTGACGACCCGCGTGAACTACGTGGCGAACGACGACCCGGGCTGTGTCGAGCCCATGCAGACGCAGACGGAGCTGTTCTGAGGCACCGTCCCGACTGCGGTCCCATCAGCGGGCCGAAACGGAGACGGCGCGGGTCTCTCCAGGTTTGACGGTCAGGGTCACGAAGGCCTCCTCCTCACCCATCACCGTCCTCCGCGAGGTCGCCGTCACCGGCAGACCATCTACGTAGAGGGTATCGTGCCGCCCGTCGAACGCCGCTCGCCAGCGCACCCGGCTGCCTCCCGACCTCGTCAACGCCGTTTCGGACCTTCCGGCGTGGCGCACTCGCACGGACCCATCGAACACGGGTACTCCGTCCAGCTCGATCCAGCCGACGGCCGCCGGGAGGCGGGACCGGGTCTCGACCAGCGCTTCGGAAGCGATCGGCCGGATGCCCGCGAGCCAGCGCACCGTCGTGCCCACGGCAGTGAAGGGGTTCTCGGGATACTCCCGGCGATCCAGACTCGGGCTCATCTGATTCAGGAGGTAGTCGAAAGCGGCCTCGTCGCGCCCGTAGCGGTAGTGAGCCTCGGCCAGATACGAATCTTCCTCCACGTTCGCGCCGGGGCCGAGCCCCTGGAGCAGGCGCACCACCCTGGCGGGCTCGGCTATTCCGAAGTACAGCGAGAAGATCTGCATTGCCGCGACAGGCGTCGAATCGAACGACCCGTCGGGAAGCACCGCAGTGTAGTAGCGACCGAGAGCGTCACTCCACCATGTTTCGTCGTACATCCGCTGAAGACGATCCGCCTCCTCGTCCGCCCGGTCGGCCAGGTCGAAGTCGCCCGGTCGGCGGCGGGCCCTCAGCATCCGCGCCCAGGCCCGATTCGCGGCGAACTGCGCCGCGACCAGGTCCCCGCCGGTCGCCGGGCGTCGTCCCTCTCCCTCCCAGTACGTCGGGATGCCCCGACTCCCGGCCGACTCGGGGCTTTCCATGATTCCATCCCCGTTCGGATCCCAGCGCCGCACGTAGTCGTCGAGGCTTCGCTGATAGAACTCCGCCAGGAAGGGGTCCGCGAGCCACGCGCTGTCCGCCGTCCACTGCCAGGCTCGCTCGCTCGCCTGCACCAGGTCGAAGTTGGCCGGCAGATTGTACCAGAAGTCCGAGTCGCTCCGATAATCGACCGGTGCCGGTCTGTCGTACCGATCGATCTCCCAGTAGCCGCACCAGTCCCGCGCCTCGGAGACGCTCGCTGCGAACTTCCGCGCCATGTTGAGCGTGTGCTCGTACAGACCGAGCGCCAGCGCTCCCTCGGTCTGGTGCGAAACGTCCCGCATGCAGAAGGCTTCCCGGCCGGGAAGCGCCGCCTCGAACCAGGGTCCGACCGGATCCCCCCGGTGCACGTATTTCAGCGCAGCTTCTCGCGCCCACGCGAAGCCGCTCGTCAGAGCCGCGTGGTCCGACTGGAGACGGATTCGCCCGACCCGCAGATCCGCAGGCCCTTCGCGCTCCGCGCCGCAGGCAGCAACCAGGACGATCGACAGGAGCAACGGTCTCCAGCCAGCACTCACGCTTCCACCTCCTGCCGCCCCGGCGGCGTCCGGTTCGTCGGGATTCTGCCTCCTGTCAAGATGCCCACCCGCCACGGACGAGGGCCAGACCCCGTTTCGGGCATTGATCATTCGTTCAATGCATGTCCCATTTGCACGGATACGATCAAGTAGAGGACGTGTTCACGAGGTTTGCGCGGAATCGTTGAACGATCAGTCAAGGTTTTCTTCAAGTAGTTTCGAGCGCAAAGGGCCCCGGGCGGGTCTGTGGGACAAGCGGGTCTTGACAGGCGCCCGCATGTCATTGATTGTTTACTCAAACTCATGGCCACCGAAACCAGGAACCGGATTCTCAGCGTCGCGGCCCGCCTGTTCGAAGCGGAAGGCTTCGAGGGCACGGCCGTCGCATCCATCCTGCGCGAGGCGGACGTCAACAGTGGCAGCCTGTACCACTTCTTCCCCGGCAAGGAAGCCCTCCTGGTCGCCGTGCTGGAGAAGTACCTGGAAACCCTGGATGGCGGCCTCCTTCAAGCCGCGGACCGGGCGACCGAGGACCCGCTGGAGAAGGTGTTCGCCCTTCTGGAGCTGTACCGCGGCCGTCTGCTTGTGTCGGACTTCTCGCGCGGCTGCCCCGTCGGCGACCTCTCCCTCGAGGTCGGCGGGCGCTTCCCTGAGGCCCGCCGCCTGGTCGAGGCCTACTTCGCGGTCTGGACGACCCGGGTCGCGGAGTGGCTGGACTCGGCCGGAGCCCGTCTTTCGGAGGCGGTGGATCGACGTGCCCTGGCGGTGCACGTTCTCTCCGTCCTCCAGGGGGCAACCATGCAGGCGCGGGCCTCGACCTCGATAGATCCCTTCGACGACTCGGTCGGGCAGCTTCGCCTGCTGCTGCAGTACCTCGCCACCGGCGAGGCGTCGATCGGCGCCGGACGCCGGGCGAGAGGACACCCGACCTCGAGGTCGGCGGCCGGCGGCGCGGAATCGAGCCCCGGTGGGGCAGCCGTGCTGTTGTCGACGCGGGGCGACACGGAGGTACCCGAGCGGTCCGGCGAAGGAGTGGCGGCCGACGAAGCGGCCTGGTGGCGAGCGTGGTGACGGACGAGCGCGCGATCCGTGAGCTCGTCCGCAAGGTCGTGCTCCGCACCGTCGGGGCCGTGGACTCGGCGCCCGGGAGGGTAGAGCGCGACACCCGGCTGGTGACGCAGCAAGACGTCGAGAGCGTCCCGCCCGGTCAGGAGCTGCGGACCGGCGGAGAGGCGATCGTGACGCCGCTGGCGCGGCAGGCAGCGCTCGAGCGCCGCGTGAGCATCGTGAGCGGAGATCAGCCGGCGACGCCCGGGCCCGCGGGCGACACGGGACGGACGGTGGCGCTCGCCGCCGATCACGGCGGTTTCGAGATGAAGGAGAGTCTGGCCGGCCACCTGCGGGAGCGCGGGTTCCAGGTCGTCGATTGCGGCACGCATGGAAGGGAGGCGGTCGACTATCCGGACTACGCGCTCGCGGCCGCGCGGCTCGTGGCCCGGGGACGCGCCCGGGCGGCCATAGTCGTCGATGGAGCCGGAATCGGGTCCTGCATGGCCGCCAACAAGGTGCCGGGCATCCGGGCCGCGATGTGCTACGACGAGGCCACGGCGGTCAACAGCCGTGAGCACAACGACGCGAACGTCCTCACGCTGGGAGCCGGACTCATCGGCGGCGCACTGGCGAAGCGGATCGTGGACACGTGGCTGGACACACCCCATGCCGGAGGACGCCACGCGAGACGGGTGGACAAGATCATGGACATCGAGCGCCGGTATCTGAGGGAACGAGCATGAAGCTCGACCAGCAGACCCTCGAGCGGATCATCGAGCAGGTCACGCACCAGGTGCTGATCCTGGTCCAGCGCGAGCAGCAGGGCGGTCCGTCGGCTCAGGACCTGTCGGCGGGAAACTACTTCGACCGTGTGCAGCCCTTCGTGCACGCCGGAGCGGATCGGCTGGCGAGCACGCTCGGAATCGCGCCGACGGATGGCCGGGTGAGTCACATGATCGACCATACGCTGCTCAAGCCGGACGCCACGCAGGACCAGATCGCTCAACTGTGCTACGAGGCCAGAAAGCACTCCTTCGCCTCCGTCTGCGTGAACCCGTCATGGGTCAAGCTGTGTGCGGACCTGTTGAAGGACTCCGATGTGCTTGTCTGCACCGTGATCGGCTTCCCGCTCGGGGCGACGTCCACTGAGACCAAGGCGTTCGAGGCCCAGAAGGCCCTGCGGGACGGAGCCGCCGAGGTCGACATGGTGATCAACGTGGGAGCCCTGAAATCGAGGGATTACGAGCTCGTCGAAAGGGACATCGCGGCCGTGGCGAGAGCGGTGCACGCCGGAGGGGCCATTCTCAAGGTCATCATCGAGGCGGCGCTCCTTACGGACGAGGAGAAGGTCGCCGCCTGCCAGCTGGCCAGGGTCGCCGGCGCCGACTTCGTAAAGACGTCCACCGGGTTCGGGCCGGGCGGCGCGACCGCGGAGGATGTTGCGCTGATGAGGCGCGTCGTGGGGAGCGGGATGGGAGTGAAGGCGTCCGGAGGGATCCGGAGCTACGAGGACGCGAAGAAGATGATCGCGGCCGGCGCCAGTCGGATCGGCGCGAGCGCGAGCGTCAAGATCGCTCAAGAAGCCGACTCGTGAGGTACTGACATGTCCGTCGATCTTCGAACGTATTGCTTCCTGGACAATCTGCAGCCGCAGCACGCGGCGTATCTGGGCACCGTGGCGCGAGGTTTCCTTCCGCTTCCGGGGGACGCCTCTCTGTGGATCGAGATCTCACCTGGAATCGAGATCAACCGCATAACGGACATCGCTCTCAAGGCGACCCGGGTACGACCCGGAATGCAGGTCGTGGAGCGGCTCTTCGGCCTTCTCGAGGTGCACCATTCCGAGCAGTCCGAGGTTCGCGCCGCGGGCGCGGCCATCCTGGACGCCCTCGAGGTGCAGGAGGCCGACCGGATCAAGCCGCGTGTCGTGTCGAGCCAGATCATCCGGCACATCGACGCCCACCAGGTGCAGCTCGTGAACCGCATGAGGTACGGCCACATGCTGCTGGCGGGTCAGACCCTCTACGTGCTGGAGGTCGAGCCAGCCGGCTACGCCGCGTTGGCGGCAAACGAGGCCGAGAAGGCGGCCCACATCAACATCCTCGACGTCCGCGCGTTCGGGAGCTTCGGGCGCGTCTACCTGGGCGGCGAGGAGCGGGACATCATGGCGGGTTATGGCGCGGCGGTCGCCGCGATCGAAGGAGTGAGCGGCCGCGAGGCAGCGGCCGGGCGAAGGGACTAACGGGGTTTCCCTGACGAGCGCGGCGGCGCTCCGATTCACCAGGAGGAGAGAATGGCAGAAGAGTACGGAGCAGTGGACGCGCTCGGAATGATCGAGTGCCGCAGCTACCCGGCGATGGTCGAAGCCGCGGACGCGATGGTCAAAGCTGCCAGGGTGGAGCTGGTCTCCTACGAGAAGACCGGCGGCGGATACGTGACGGCGGTCGTCCGGGGCGACGTGGCAGCCGTCAAGGCCGCCGTCGAGGCCGGAGCGCGGGGTGCCGAGAAGATCGGCGAGCTCGTGGCGATCCACGTCATTCCGCGCCCGCACGCGAACGTGGACGTGGCCCTGCCGCTCGGTCGGCAGAGTTCCGGCTCCAAGGCCGCGAAGCGGTAGGAGCGGCCACTCGGGACACCTCGAAGTCTCCGGTCCGTCCGTCGGCAGGGCCGGAGTCGATCGAAGTTGAGTGATCGTTCAAGACAAACGTCACGTGCAGCAACGGAGCCGGTCATGTTGTTAGGAAGAGTCGTCGGCACGCTGGTCGCGACCAACAAGGAGCCCTCCCTGGAGGGGCTGAAGTTCCTCGTCCTTCGACAGCTGGACATCGAGGGGGGAGAATCGTCCGGGTACCGGGTAGCGGCGGACGCCGTGGGCGCCGGCCTCGGCGAGGTCGTCCTGTACGCCACCGGAAGCTCGGCCCGTCAGACCGCCGTGACCGACCGGCGGCCATGTGACGCCGTGATCATGGCGATCGTGGACTCGATCTCGGTGGACGGCGACATCACGTACGACAAGTCCCGGGACGGCTGACGATGGAAGAGTCCCAGATCCAGAGTGTGATCGATCGGGTCATGTCCGAGCTCGGACACCGGGAGGCCGTCGGTCGAGGAGGCACGCCCGCCGCTCGGAGGCCGGTGGCGGCGCAACCGGGGCCCGCGGCGACTCCGAGACACGGAGACAACCTGTTTCCGGACGTAGACAGCGCGGTGTCGGCGGCCCGGCGGGCGTTCCGCGAACTGCAGGATCTGCCGGTCTCGGTTCGGGAGCAGATGATCGCCCACGTGCGCCGCACCATGCGCGAGAACGCCCAGCCCCTGGCCTACGAGGCGTGGCAGGAAACGGGGATGGGGAGGTACGAGGACAAGATCGAGAAGGTTCTCCTCAACGCCAACAAGGCGCCGGGGGTCGAATTCCTCGACACGGGTGCGTGGAGCGGCGATGGAGGCCTCACGGTGGTCGAATACGCGCCGTACGGGCTGATCGGCTCGATGATCCCGAGCACCAATCCGATCTCGACCGTGACCTGCAACGCGATCTCGATGGTGGCCGCCGGAAACGCCGTCCTGTTCAACGCCCACCCGGGCGCCAGGAAGTGCTCCAACCGAGCCGTGCAGCTGGTGAACGACGCGATCGTGGAGGCGGGCGGACCGCCGAACCTCGTGTGCGCGATCGCCGAGCCGACGATCGAGACGGCCGGCGCGGTGATGGGCCACAAGGGCGTGAACCTGTTGACGGTCACCGGCGGAATCGGCGTCGTCCGGGCCGCCATGTCGAGCGGTAAGCGCGCCGTGTGCGCCGGGCCCGGAAACCCCCCGACCGTCGTGGACGAAACCGCCGACATCGCCCAGGCGGGCCGGGACATCGTTCGAGGCGCCTCGTTCGACAACAACATCATCTGTACCGACGAGAAGGAGGTGTTCGCCGTCGCCTCGATCGCCGACGATCTGAAGCGCGCGATGTGCGCGAACGGGGCCGTCGAAATCGACTCGAGGCAGCTCGACGCGCTGCGGCGCTCCATCTTCACCGACCGCTCGGAGCGCGGGCGGCATGGCACGATGAACAAGAAGTTCATCGGCAAGAACGCCTCGGTGCTGCTCCGGGAGATCGGAATCGAGGCGGGGGACGAGGTGAGACTGGTCCTCGCTGAGGTCGAGCAGGACGACCCTCTCGTATTTTCCGAGCAGATGATGCCGATTCTCCCGCTGACACGGGTGAGGGACGCCTTCGAAGGCATCGCGCTCGCAAAGGAGGCGGAGCACGGGTTCCGGCACACCGCGACCATGCACTCCAAGCACCTGGATCACCTCAGCCGGATGGCCCGCGTGATGGACTGCAGCATATTCGTGAAGAACGGCGTGTCGTACGACGGCCTCGGGTACGGGGGAGAGGGCTACTGCTCGTTCACGATCGCGAGCCCGACCGGAGAAGGCATCACGAACCCGATCAGCTTCAGCCGCATCCGTCGGTGCGTGTTGAAGGACTCGTTCCGGATCGTCTGACGGTGAAGACTCCCATCGCATCCAACCGAGCCGAGGCGGCATGATCGAACCGGCACTCGCTCTGATCGATTTCAGCAGCATCGCGGCCGGGATCGAATCCGCCGACGCGATGGTCAAGCGCGCCCAGCTGGACGTGGTCCGGACCGGCACGGTGCAGCCGGGCCGCTACCTGGTCCTGGTCGGAGGGGCGGTCGCGGAGGTGCAGGAATCTCTGGACGCGGGTCGGCGCGTGGGCGGTGAATCGGTGCTGGACCACGTGTTTCTGCCTCACGTCCACCCGGCCGTCGTCACGGCGATGGGAGGGGCACGGTCCGAGGCTCCCCGCGACTCGGTGGGCGTGATCGAGACGACCACGGTGGCGGCGGCGATCCACGCCGCGGATGCAGGTCTGAAGGGTGCCGAGGTCCGGCTGCTCGAGATCCGGATGGCCGACGGCCTGGGCGGCAAGGGGATCGTCCTGTACTCGGGCCTCGTGGCCGACGTCGAGGCGGCAGTCGAGCTGGGCTGCGCAGCCGTCCGGCCCGGCCTGCTCGTGCGGCAGGTCGTCATCTCCCAGCTCCATCCCGAAATCTGGGAGAACCTGTCCGCCGCCACGCAGTTCGGATCGCGGCTCGAGGGGCTGTGAAGCTCGCACGCGTCATCGGGACGG
>CANPVW010000036.1 GCA_947581745.1 Candidatus Benthicola azotiphorus | reverse complement strand
AACCCCGAGTCCTTCGAGGCCGCGATCCGTCACTGCTCGGAGGCGTTTCCCGGGCGGCGACTGGCGGCCGCGGCGGGGAGCATGCTGGAGCTCGGGTCTGCGGAGGTGCGGGCTCACCAGGACGTCGCGGAACAGCTCCTGAACGCCGGCTTCTCGCTGATCGCGGCGCTCGGAGCTTTCCAGCCGGCCTTCCGCGCTCTGTCGGCTCCGGACGGCGTGTCGATCCTGTATCCGCCTTCCGTGGACGGTGCCGCCGAGGAGCTCAAGGCACGGCTGGAGGGTGATGAGGTCCTGCTGGTCAAAGGATCGCGCGGGATGAGGCTCGAGGGGGTGGTCGAAGCGCTCAGGGGGGGCATGGGCTGATGCTGTACGAACTCCTGTTCCGGCTGGCTGACCGTCACATCATCTTCAACGTGTTCCAGTACATCTCGTTCCGAGCCGCCGGGGCGATGGTCACCGCGCTGCTCGTCTCCTTCATCGTCGGTCCCTGGGTGATCCGGCGCCTGGAGGCCGGGAGGGTCGGGCAGATCATCCGGGCCGAGGGGCCCACTTCGCACCGAAAGAAGGCGGGAACTCCGACGATGGGCGGCCTGATCATGCTGATCGCCATCGTCGTGTCGACCGTCCTGTGGGCCCGGATCGGCGATCACTACATCAACATCGCCCTTGGCATGACGCTGCTGATGGGGGCGATCGGCTTCTGGGACGACTACTTGAAAGTCGTCCGGCACGAGTCGCGCGGACTCATCGCACGGCGGAAGTTCTTCTGGCAGATGGCGGCGGGCCTGACTCTCGGAGTACTCCTCCTCCTGCAGCCGCTATCCTCGCATGACGTGACGCACCGGCTGGTGCCGTTCCTCAAGAACGTCCACCTGTCCCTGGTGCCGCTCGTGTTTCCATTGTTCGTGGCATTCGTCGTCTCCGGCAGTGCCAACGCCGTCAACCTGACCGACGGCCTCGACGGGCTCGCCGCGGGCCTGAGCGCCATCGCCGCCCTGGCATTCGCCGTCTTCGCGTACGTGATGGGTCGGGTCGATACTTCGTTCTACCTCGGCCTGCCCTACTTGCCTGGCGCGGGCGAGCTGACCGTGTTCGCCGTGGCCGTGGCCGGTGCCGCGATCGGATTCCTGTGGTTCAACGCGCCCCCCGCCCTCGTGTTCATGGGCGACACCGGGTCGCTCGCGCTCGGCGGAGCCATCGGAACGGTCGCGGTGCTTCTGAAGTCCGAGCTCCTGCTCTTGGTGATCGGCGGGATGTTCGTGCTCGAAGTCGTGTCGGTGATGATCCAGACGTCGGTGTTCCGGTTCACCCGGATCCGGACCGGAACGGGTCGGCGCGTCTTTCGCATGGCTCCGCTTCACCATCACTTCGAGCAGCTCGGGTGGCCCGAGACCCGGGTCGTGATCCGGTTCTACATCCTCGCGATCATCTTCGCCCTGTCCGGTCTCGCGACGATGAAGGTGCGCTGATGCGGTCGTCACGACGGTCCCGGGCTCCCGCGTTCGAGGCAGGCTCGAAGGTCGCGGTGCTCGGACTCGGAGTTTCGGGCGAGGCGGCGGCACGCCTCGCCGCGGCGCGCGGCGGGGAGGTGTACGCGAGTGACGTCTCGGTCGGTCCGGGGCCGACCGCTGCCGCCGCGCGGCTCCGTTCCGAGGGAATCGACGCGGAATGTGGCGGGCACGACGTGGATCGCGTGCTGGACTGTGACCTTGTGGTCGTCAGCCCGGGCATCGATCCGACGTCCGACATCCGCCGGCGGGTCAGCGACGCGGGCGTTCGGACGATCGCGGAGGTGGAGCTCGGCTGGCGCGACCTCCGAAGTCGCGTGGTCGCGATCACGGGCACCAACGGAAAGACGACGACCACCGGCCTCGTGGCGCACGTGCTGGAGACGGGCGGCCTGACGGCGGTGGCGGCGGGCAACATCGGGCTCCCGCTGTCGGAGATCGCACTGCAGGAGTCTCAGCCGGACTGGGTAGCGCTCGAGCTGTCCAGCTTCCAGCTGGCGGATCAGGAGACCGTGCATCCGGACATCGGCGTCCTGCTCAACCTGTCGCCCGACCACCTGGACCGGTACCGGGACGTTCAGAGCTATTACGCTGACAAGCACCGGCTTTTCGAGGATGCCACGCCCGATTCCCGGTGGGTGCTGAACGCGGATGATCCGACGTCGCTCGCGCTCCCGGCCGGAGCCGACGGGACGTACTACCACTTCTCTGTTTCCGGGCCTGTGGACCGCGGAGCGTACCTGGGGTCCGACGGGGTCATGAGATGCCGGCTCGTCGATGAAGTGGAGTGGATGCCGGCGACCGATCTGCGGCTTCTCGGACCGCACAACGTGGCCAATTCCCTGGCGGCGGGCCTGGCGTGCGCCATCGTGGGCGTCGGGCCTGAATCGATCGCCCGGGGCCTGTCCACGTTCGACGCGCTGCCGCACAGGCTCCAGCCGGTCGGCGAGCACGACGGCATCCTGTGGGTCAACGACTCAAAGGCCACCAACATCTCGGCCACGGCCGTCGCCCTCAGGTCGTTCGAGCGACCCGTCGTGCTCATCCTCGGAGGACGCCACAAGGGCGAGCCCTACTCCAATCTCGTGCCTCACATGGCACGTATCCGGGCCGTAGTCGCCTATGGCGAGGCGGCTCCACGGATCGTCTCCGATCTCGCAGGAAGCGTCGACACGCTGGTCGTGGAGAGCGGGATCGACGCCGTGGTCCGGGTCGCCAGGGAGCTGGCGCACCCCGGGGATGTGGTCCTGTTGTCGCCGGCGTGCAGCAGCTACGACATGTTCCCCAACTACCGGGAGCGGGGACGCGCTTTCGAAGCCGCCGTCCGGGCCCTGCCGACGGAAGGGGCCTTCCGATGAGCGTATCGCGGATTCTCGGAGTGCTTCCGATACGGCCCGCGAGTTCGCGACCGTCCGTGGCGGGCCGCGCTCTGCTCGCCGTGACGCTGTCGCTCGTCGCCTTCGGACTGATCTCGGTGTACAGCGCCAGCTCGTACGTCGCCCAGGCTCAGGGGCTGGAGGACAGCCACTACCTGTTTCAGCAGATGAGTCGGGCCGGTATCGGATTGGTGGTCCTGGCGGCGGCCAGCATGGTCAACTACCGGGTCTACCGGGCCCTCGCGTGGCCGCTGATCGGACTCACGATCCTCCTGCTGATTCCGCTGTTGCTTCCCGGAACGGAGGCGATCGCGCCCAGGATCAACGGGGCTCGCCGGTGGCTCGACCTGGGCGTCACCGTGCAGCCCTCGGAGTTGGCCAAGATCACCGTCGTTCTCTGGACCGCGGCGATCGCCGTGAAGAAGCAGGACCGTCTGCACAGCTTCCGGCACGGGCTGCTT